>JBEEHU010000065.1:0-24828 GCA_041167565.1 Verrucomicrobiota bacterium
GGGTCGTAAGGCTGCTGCGTCGGCGGATAAGGAGACGGAGTGGCCGCCGGATACCGCGACGGATGCCGGGTGGGGCGAACCGGCGGCTCATCCTCGCAGGCGGTAAGCAAAGTAAAGGCACCGAGCAGCGACAACGAGAGCGAAAGTTTCATAAGCGGTTTCGACGACATTGTATGCGTTGTAATTCATAGTCGGCCCGCTGACAATCCTTAAATGCAAGGCCGGTGGGCCGGTTCGAAACAAGGCGATTGAGAAAAATACAGTTCCGCCGCCAGTTCATTTCGAATCAAAGGAAAAATCATGGCGAAGAATTCCGGCGAGCGAATCCTGGTGGCGGATGATGACGCGACGAGCCGCAAGTTGCTCACGCGGATCCTGACCCGCGCCGGATTTGATTGCAACGAGGCGCCGGACGGGATCGAAGCGCTCAAGCTGCTCCGCGCCGATCCGCCGTCGTTGTTGCTCCTGGACTACGACATGCCGGGGATGGACGGAGCGGAAGTGCTCAAAAAATTGCGGCGCGACGGTAACGCCGCCGTGGCCCAAATTCCGGCGATCATGCTGACAGGGCACGGCGGCGAGGAAAGCGAAGTGTTGTGCCTCGAAGCGGGCGCGGACGATTTCGTGACGAAACCGATCAACGACGCCGTGCTGCGGGCGCGGATCGACACCCAATTGCGCCTGCGTTCGATGCGGAGCCAGTTGCAGGAGCAGAATGACGAACTCGAGGCGTGGCGACGAAACTTGGAGCGCGACCTGGAAGCCGCGCGCCTGACCCAGCAATCGCTCATTCCGCAAAAACCACCGGTGCTGCCGGGATGGGAGATCGCGGCCTGCTATCGGCCGGTGATCCAGGTGGGCGGCGATATCTATGGCTGGCTGCGGATGGCGGATGGCCGCACGCTCTTCTGGATTGCGGACGCCACCGGCCACGGAGCGTCGGCAGCGCTGCTCACGACGCTGGCGAAACTTTTATTCCATCATGGGACCGTCGAGCACAATCAGCCGGCGGAAATCATGGAAGCGGTGAACAACGATTTCCGCAGCATCTTCGGCGCGCGCTCGTTCATGACCGCCATGTGCGTGGCGCTCGATCCCGCGACTGGCCGGGCGAGTGTGGTGGGCGCGGGTCATCCGCCATTGCTCGTGGCGCGGACGGGAGGGCGCACGGAATCCATTTCTTCGTCTGCTCCGCCGCTGGGATTACTGGAGCGCTCGGAGTTTATCGAGACCGGCGTGGACCTCGAACCGGGTGACGCGTTTTTCCTCTACACCGATGGCATTTACGGGTCGGCCCACGAAGAAAATCCGCGGCTCTCCTCGAGCCGGTTGGCAGACATGCTGCAGCCGCTGGCGGAAAATGCGCAGGCGTTACTCGACCGCGTGATCGACCAGGCCGCGATCCACGACAACGGAAAAGTCCCACCTGATGATGTGGCGGCGATCGCGGTCCGGCGCTCAAATTGACCCGGGAGAAATCTTTCGAATCGAGAAATTTATTATTGCCCTCTCACGAGAGAAGGATTAGTCAGCCTCTATGCCGAAAACCACTGCTAAAAAGACTCCTTCAAAACGTAAACCGAACGCCGCCTTCATGAGACCGGTTCAGCCCGACGAAAAACTGTCCGCAGTTGTCGGTTCGAAACCGATCCCACGTTCCGAGCTCACCAAGAAACTCTGGGACTACATCAAGAAGAACGGATGCCAGGATAAGAAAAAGCGGACCATGATCAACGCGGACGATGCGCTCAAGCCCGTGTTCAACGGCAAGAGCCAGGTCAGCATGTTCGAGATGACCAAACTGGTCTCCGGGCACATTAAATAATCTTTCGGTTGGTTTTAGCCCGGCGTATCCCGCCGGGCTAGCTTTGTACCGGCGGGTCGAGACCCGGCAAGTGATCGCCCTGGCTTGCGAACCGGCGCGATCCACGGAAGGGTTGGCGCGTGAGAAAGTACCTTCTGCTCGTGGTCGCGATCGCGGCGGTGTCCGCCGTTTCCTGTTCGAAGCGCGAAACCGCGAGCGATTCCACGTCGAAGAAGGATTCTCCGTCAGCGAAGGATTCCCCTTTGGCCAAGGCTCCCTCCGCGGCGAAGTCCGGATGGCTCACGAGCTACGAGCAGGCGCAGCAGGAAGCCAAAGCCAACCATAAGCTGATGTTGATGGATTTCACCGGCTCCGATTGGTGCGGCTGGTGCATCGTCCTCGAGAAGGAGGTCTTCTCGAAACCCAAGTTCCAGGAATACGCGAGCAAGAATCTCGTGCTCCTGGAATTGGATTTCCCGCGTGCGAAACCGATCGCTGCGGAAACTCAGGCGCAGAATGAGCGCCTCGCCCGACAGTATCAGATCCAGGGCTTCCCAACGATCGTCGTTTTAAATGGCAATGGGAAACAAGTCGGTGAGCTCGGATACATCCCCGGCGGGCCGGACGCCTTCATTGCGCAACTCGAGAAGCTCCCGAAAGATTAGCTAATTCTCGTTCGCCGTCTCGAACGTGCGCTGGAGTGCATCCGCCAATTCAGACCGCGTGAATGGCTTCGGCAGCGCGCCGCGAAATCCGTAGGCGATAAACTCCGAGAGCGCCGCCTCGTCGGAATAACCGCTGCAGATAATCGCGTTCACCTTCGGATCCATCTTGCGCAAGCGCTCGATCGTGGCCACTCCGCCCATCCCGCCGCGCACCGTCGCGTCGAGGATCACCGCCTGAAAATGTTCGCCGCGCCGCAGAGCGCGTTCGTAAAGACGGACCGCCTCGAGGCCGTCAGGGACTGCGGTGACTTCATAGCCGAGCGTGCCGAGAAGCTGCGAGGTGAGTTCGCGAATGGCCGCTTCGTCGTCCATGACGAGCACTCGCTGATGATTGTAATGAAAAGGCCGCGAGTTGGCGCGCGCTTCGGGCGCAGCCGTCCGGCCCTCGCCGGCCCGCAGGTAAAACGCGAAAATGGAGCCTTCCGGCGAGGTGCTTTCCAGGAGAAGAAGTCCGCCGTGCTTTTTCACAATCGAGTAGCTGATCGCCAGCCCAAGGCCGGTGCTGGTCGCTTTGGTCGTGAAATACGGATCGAAAATTTTCGTTTGAAGCTCTTCCGAAATTCCTGGGCCGCGGTCGGTGATCGTGACTTTAACGTAGCGGCCCGCGGGCAAATTCGTCTTCGGCTCTTCGCCCAAAACGACATTTCGAGAACGGACGCGAACGGTCCCGCCATGGGGCATAGCTTCGCGCGCATTAAGCATGAGGGCATTTACCACCTGCTCGATCTGGGCCGCATCGACTTCCGCTTTCCAAAGATCAACCGCGATGTCGAAATCCGCGCGGAGGCTGGAGCCGTAAAGCGCGAACTCGGCCGAATGCTCCAAAAGCTCTCCGATCGAAACGATCTTCTTTAGCGGAGCGCCACCCTTCGAAAAAGTCAGAAGCTGGCTGGAAAGATGAGCGGCGTGTTGCGCAGCCTGGCCCGCTTTCGACAGGAAGCCGAGGAGATTGCCGGAATCGGCCGGCGCATCGATCTGAGCGAGCCCGATGTTTCCCGAGATTACCGTTAGGATGTTGTTCAAGTCGTGCGCGATCCCGCCGGCGAGGGTGCCGAGAGATTCTAGTTTGCTCGTGGTGAGCCGTTCCGATTCGATTTTCTTGCGCTCGCTGATGTCGCGAAAGAACACGGAGATGCCGCCATTACTCGGATAAGCGTGAATTTCATGCCAAAGCTTTCCGTTTGCGTCGCTCGACTCGAATTCAATGGCCACTTTGTCGGCCATGACCTTCTCATAGTTCGCTTGGGAGACGGAACCGATCAGCTCGGGAAATCTTTCCCAAAGCAGGCCGCCCAACAATTCATCCCGCTTCCGGCCCACCATCCTTTCGGCCTCGGCATTGACGTAAGTCAGCTTCCATTCCGAATCGACGGCGAAAAATCCATCCGTCGTTTTCTCGAGAATGTTGGTCATCGTCTGGGCGGACTCTTGCAAGGCAGCGCGCGCGTGATTGCGCTCCGCCAATTCCCGGATCTGGCGCTCGGCCACCGAAATTCGGACGTTCAGCAAACCGATATCGAGCGGCTTGGTCAGGTAATCATTCGCCCCGGCCGCCAGCGCCTGTTCGAGGTCCGCGGTGTCCGCCCGCGCCGTGACGAGGAGGATGAACATTTCGTCGCCTTTGGGCTGCTCCCGCAGTTCGCGGCAAAGGTCGACCCCGCTTTTCCCCGGCAACATCCAGTCGAGGATCAGAAACGGAAATCTTTCGGTCGCGAGCGCGGCTTCGGCTTCTTCAGCGCTGCCGACCGCGGTCACGTCGTGGCCGCGGCGGGCGATAAGCCGCTGCAAATTGCGGCGGCTGCCCGCGTGATCTTCCACAAGCAAAATTTTCATCAAAAAAAGGAGAAGCTAAACTCGGAGCGGGCCCGGGAGGTCTCACCTCGCGCGGACGGCGCCACTTCGCATCAAGCGCAGTGAGTCATGCCCTTTCTTGAGCAGGATAACTGCCAAAATTGCGGGTTATCTCGGCAAAGACGCACTTCTTGCATTCGTTTTAGGCGTGGCCTTCGGCCCCATGGACAATCGCGATCGCGGGCTTGCTTGCGTTGCATGTCCGCTCTGCTAGATAGACCCAAGTTTCCGCTGCTCCCATGTTTGCCCGACGATTTCTCGCTCTCATCTCGCTCGGTCTCCTCATTTTGCCCGCCGTTTTCGGCCAGGAACCCAAGCCTTCCCCGCTTACCGAAAAGCCGATTTCCAACGCCGTGATGAAGCCCCCGGCCACGCCGACCGCACCGCCGATAACGTTCAATTCCGTTCACGTTGATGGGCCTTATATCGCGCTCACCTTTGACGACGGTCCGCACGCTACCCTCACGCCGAAACTGCTGGACCTTCTCGCGGCGCACCATATGAAAGCGACGTTCTTCGTTGTTGGACAAAACGCGGCGGATCATCCGGATATTTTGAAGCGCGCGGTGCGGGAGGGACATGAGATCGCGAATCATTCCTGGTCGCATCCCAATCTCGGCAAAATGTCGGACGAAGCGGTGCGGCGCGAGCTGCAAAAAACAGACGACGCCATTGCGGCCGCGATCGGCAAGCGGCCGACCTTGCTGCGGCCGCCTTACGGCTCGATTACCGCGCACCAAAAGAAGTGGATCCACGATGAGTTTGGTTATCGGATTATTATTTGGGACGTCGATCCGCTCGATTGGAAAAGGCCGGGGCCGAGCGTCGTGACCAGCCGGATTCTTAAGGAAACGCACGCGGGCTCGATCGTGCTGTCGCACGATATTCATCCGCCGACGATCGAGGCGATGCCGGCGACGTTCGATCAGTTGGAAAAGAAAGGCTTCAAATCTGTGACGGTCACCGAGTTGCTCGCGATGGCCACGCCGTTGCCGCCGAAGCCAATCCCTTCCGCCGCTCCTCGCGCTACGCCGGTCCCGACGCCCGCCGCCGTGGCGAGCCCTCCCGCTAATTAATCAGCCGGCATGATCGCCGATGATTATTTGCAGTTTCGGACGGAGCTCGAAACGGCGCTCGCGAAACTTCTCAAGCTCGGCTCCGAGATGCGCCGCGATCCGGCCACGCTCGATACGCTTCATGGGTTGCTAACCGATATCCGCGAGCCGTTGCTCTTCGTCGTGGTGGGAGAAGTCAAAGCCGGCAAATCTTCTCTGCTCAACGCGCTTTTCGGCCACGAATTTGCGAAAGTGGATGTCTTGCCGGCGACCGATCGAGTTTACATTTTCCGCCACGGCGAACAGGAAAAGTCGGTCGAGATTTCGCCGCAATTGACGGAGCGCTACCTGCCGATCTCGTTTCTGCGCGACTTCAACGTCGTGGATACGCCCGGCACGAACACGATGGTGGCGGAGCACCAGACCATCACGGAAGGCTTTGTGCCCCGCGCAGACATCGTCCTTTTTGTTTTCTCGGTGGTGAATCCGTGGTCGCAATCCGCGTGGGACCTCCTCAATTTCGTGCAGAAGAAATGGCTCAAGAATGTTGTCTTCGTCCTGCAACAGGCCGACCTGCGGGAAAGTTCCGAGATCGAAATTATCAAGCGCCATCTTCAGGACACGGCTATGCAAAAACTGGCATTCGCGCCGCCGGTTTTTGCCGTGTCGGCCCGCAAAGCGTTGCTCGCGCGCACCACGGGAATCGATAAGGAACAGCTCTGGCGCGAAAGCGGATTCGGTCCGTTGGAAGCTCAGATCAACCACATGGTGACGGACTCCGGCGTGCGCATCTTGAAACTGCAATCGACCGCGCGGACCGCGGGGGTGATTCTCCAGGAAATGGCCGACGAGATCGATGGCGCTGTCGAAACAATCCTCCGCGACGAACAACACCTCGCGAAGGTGAACGAAGTTGTTCAGGTGCGAAGAGACCAGACACTGCGGCAGGTGGCCGGATTTCTCCGCGGTGTCGACCAGGCCTGTCGCGAATGTGCGCGGCAGGGAACCCGCTTGCTTGAAGAGAAGCTTTCCTTCTGGCGGACGTGGCGGCTGGTCTGGAGCCGCGAGCAATGGCAACACGAATTCCAAACGGAAGTGGAAGCGAAACTGCAACACACCGTTGGCCCGCAGGTCGAGAACGCGATTCAATTAATGGAAACGGACCTGCGGAGTCTTTGGCCGCAGTTGCAGGACACAATCGAGGCGCACTTCGCTTCCGAAGGCAAAACCCGGATGCGCAAAACGGCGCCGGATTTCGCGCGCCAGCGCCGCGAACTTTTGCAAGCGATCCAGCTCACCTTGGTCGAGCGCGTCGCGGGCAAGGGAGTGGAAGAGCAACTTGCCCGTATGTTTCGCGAGACAGCAGCGTGGCTCCGGTTGCCGGTGGGCGTAGCCGCGGCCGGCGGGATCGTCACGGTGATCGTGGCGATGAGCAGCGCCGCCGTCGCGGACGTAACCGGAGTGCTGGCCGCTTCCGCTGCGGTGATCGGGACGATCGTGGCGTTCAGCCAGCGCCGGAAAATTCTGGCCGCGTACGAAAGGGAAATGGAAAAAAAACGAGAGGAGCTAACGCACGCGATCGAGGAACAGATGAAACACGCGATCGATCTTTTCTACAAAGAAATTTCCGTCGCGTTCGAGCCGCTCACCGCCTTTTGCACATCCGAGCGGAAGCGCTACGAACCCCTTGTTCAGCAGGCGAATAGCGTTAAGGATTTGCTGAGCGGGATAAGTCAGCGGCTTGGCGTAGCCGACTAGTTAAGCGCGGAGCGCTACTCTTTCTTCTTCTTGTCCGTCGCTTCCTGAACGACGCGCTGCTCAGCCTGGCGCTTGGCGATGACGAAATGGTTGTTGTCGCCGTAATTACGCCACGGTCCAGGTGGGACATCGCGCACTTCGATGAACTGCCAGTCGGTCACGTCCGTGGGGGAGAGGCCGAGATAATCACGCACCGCCGGAGAGACATCGAGGCCGGCGCCGCGATTTAAATTCGGTTTCGGCCGCTCGTTCTGGAAGACATATTGGAAATGATCGGTGCGGAACGGCCCGCAATCTTCCCATTGCGCGTAAGCGGTCCGGTTGCCTTTTCGAATGGCGAGCCAGCGGTCCTTGCAAACGGAGCGGCCCGGCTCGGAGTAGGCTTGCTTGAACCACGGGATCACCAGGGCTGCTTCGGGTTTGAACTGTCCGTGGGTCACGTCGTTGTAAGGCAACGCGACGTAAAAAGGATTCTGTCGCGGGACAAACGAGACCGGAATGAAGTTCCGCCGCGATCCTGTGTCTGGGGTATCGAACCCGCCGTAGTTCGAAGTCCAATTCGCGTCCCAGGAGCTTTTCACGTTCGGCACCGGGTTGTTTCCGCCGGCCGCTTCGCCGATCCAGAAGACCGTGGTCACGATATTCGTTTTCCACGGGAACCGCGTCATGCTCGCCCGCGAAGTCGTCGGAACGAAAACCTGCGGCTCGACTTTGAGGAGCGCTTGCTCGCGCAATTTCATCGCGTATTTCGCGAAGTCCGCGCTGCTTTCATACGGCGACTGGGCGTGCACCAGGGCCGCGGAAATTCCGAGCAAAGGCAAGAGGGCGAAAATTCTTCTCATTGAGACAGTTGGCGCAGGTGTTTTATCCGAAAAGTGAAGGTTCGGCAAGCGCTTTCCCTTCCTTCGAGCCACCCGGCATGTTTCCGCATTCTATTATTAGCACTAACCATTCCAGCATCAGGTTCGGCTCAGGAGCGGATCGCGACGTTATCGATCAGCCGAGTCTTCCCGAACAAAACAGCCAGGGCGATGAGCGAATTCGGACCGGTCATCGGGATCGACTGCAGACTTTCCGCATCGACCAGCTCGAGGTAATCGATGCGCGCGAGCGGCGCCGTCGCGATTACGGCGCGCGCCGCATCCAGAATCACCGGTGCTGACCGCTCGCCCTGCGCGGCTAATTGCCGCGCTTCCTGCAACCCGCGCTGCAACACGGGCGCCTGCTGCCGTTCGGCCGCGCTGAGATATTGATTGCGCGAGCTGCACGCGAGCCCGTCCTCTTCCCGCACCGTCGGCGCCCCGATGATCTCCACCGGAAAATTCAGGTCGCGCACCATCCGTCGAATGATGGCGAGCTGCTGGAAATCCTTTTCCCCAAAGACTGCCGCGTCTGGCGACAGAACATGGAACAACTTCGCGACCACCGTGCAGACCCCGCGGAAATGCCCCGGGCGCGACTTGCCTTCAAGCGTGGTCGCGAGAGAGCTCTCCTCCACCGAAACGGAAAAATCGGCGGCATACATTTCCTCGGCCGATGGCCGAAACAAAATGTCTACGCCCGCGTTCCGGCAGAACTCGTCGTCATCGGCTTGCGGCCGCGGATATTTTTCGTAATCGCCGCCGGGAGCAAATTGAAGCGGGTTCACAAAAATGCTGACGGCCACTTCGCCCTCCAGACCCGCGGATTTGCGCGCGATGCGAATCAATTCCAGATGCCCGCGATGGAGCGCTCCCATCGTCGGGACCAGCACCCGTCGCTGCGAGGTCACCCGCGAATGATCCATCGCACTCGAAATGGTTCGGAAGATTTTCATCTTCAGATCTTTTCTGGCCCAAGCCAGATAGCGTGCCGCGCGAAGGCGAATTTACGATGGCCGAAATTTCTCCACCCGGCGCGTTCGGCGAGCGATCGGAATTCGGGAAAAGAGAATGCTCGCGCCGCGGAAAGTCTGCCATCGGTGCGCGTCATCGGGTCCCGGAAAATTAGGGCGGTTAAGAGATAAACGCCAATGGTGGCGAGCAGTCCGCGCTGAAGATCGGCGACCAAAACGAATTTGCTCGAAAGCTCGCGGCAACGCGCCAGCAAACGCACCGCGTCGCCTTCTTCGAAATGATGAAGCGCGAGCGAACAAAGCACGATGTCGTAGGGCGCGCCGTCGCCAAACGAAAGAGCATCGCCCTCGATGAATTCGATCTCAGGGTAATTCGCACTCAACCCGCGCGCGATTTCCAAGGTGGAACCTTGTTGATCGATCGCGTCCACGGTAACCGAAGCTCCGACTTCTCGTGCATGATCGACAACGAGGCGCGGGATGTCGCCGGAACCGGTCGCGAGATCGAGAATGCGCAACTTCGCTCCTGGCAAAATCCAGCGCCGCAAAAAATGCGCGACGAGGGAATGGCTTCCGAAATAGCGATTGAGCTGGCGAAGATTCCGCAGGTCGCTCGTCAGTTCCGCGCTAACCGGCTGCGGGCGGTCCATCAATTCCGGTTCCGCCGGATCGAATTGGCGCTTCATCTTTTGTAGCGACGGTCTATGACCGCCGACGAGCCGTTTGGAAAAAACAAACCTCCGGCGGTCATAGACCGCCGCTACAGGGAGAGAAATCGCTCCCACGATTGCGGGAGCGTGGCGGTCTCCACATCGCTCGCGATGCGCCCTTCGAATTCCGGTTTGAACGAGATGCTCGTCCCGTAAACCATGATGAGATCTTCGGACCCCTCGACGCGGATGGCATGCGCCACCCCGGCGGGCACGACGATCCCAACGTTGTTCGCGCCCGGATGATCGTCGCCATCGATGAAGAAACGCATCGTTTGCGCCGGAAGACCCGCCCGCACATCGCGCAGAATCATTTCCGCCACGCCCTGGATGAAAAACATTACGTCCCATTGTTCGTGCTCGTAACGGCGCAGCGAATAATTTTCCGGTTCCTCCACAAAGAGCCGCCGCATCCAGTCGGCGGGTTTAGTGCCTTTCGGGATGCTCGGCGGATGGACGTGAAACCCTTTCGCGGTCTGGGCGAACATGCGCGCGTTCGCCCACTGCGCGGGCCAGAACCCAATTCGCGCCAGCGCCCCCTCGTCGCGCCGCGCAAATTCACCAAACAAACCGCGGTGCCGCTGACGGTGGATGACGCGGGGGAAAATCTCCACTCCGGGAATCCAGCTTCCGCGGTTCTCCGGCGTAGTCCGATCCGTCGAAGCAAGTTTGCCTGCATCAACGCCCGAGCCGGCCAGTTGTTCGGAGAGTGTTTGCTGCCGGTAATCACGCGTAACGAGAGCCGCCTGCGCTTTGGGCGTCAGGCCCTGCCATAATTTTCGATCGAGATTCGCCATAAAAAAATCCTAGCCGATCATTTGCCTAACGAGAAATCGGCCCGCTCGCGAGAAAGATTTGGATTATAATACGGATCGCGTTCCAGGACGGCGCCCCAGCGTTCCCGCATCACTTCGGTCTCGAGCGGTTCCACCGTCCGGCGGCGCGTGCCGGATTCGTGGTGATACAGCTTGGCGAAGGGAGTGTAGACGATGAGGTAACCGGCGCGGCGCATCTTGAGGCAAAGATCGACATCGCTGAAAGTCACCGGGAGCCGTTCCTCGTCGAAGCCGCGGACTTTTTTGAAAACGTCGCGCCGGGTCAACAAACAGGCGCCCGTCACCGCGCTGTAGTTGCGCGTCACTTGCAGTTGCCGGCAAACGCCCGGCGCCTCCGCCGGAAAACCGCGAAAGGCGTGCTCCGCGATGCCACCGACGCCGACGACGATGCCGCCGTGCTGCACCGTTTCGTCCGGATAAATAAGCCGCGGTCCGACCGCCCCGACCTCGGGGCGCTGCACGTGTTCGGCCATGATGGACAGCCAGTCGCCCTCGATCACTTCCGTGTCGTTATTCAAAAAAAGAAGCCAGGGGCTCTCGGTTTGCTCGACCGCGAAATTATTGATCGCGGAAAAGTTAAAGGGGCCCTCGTAGCGCAGGACGCGATGTTTGAGGCGGGCGAAATAGGCGCGCGCTTCGTCCGACTGGCTGTCGTTATCCACGATGATGATTTCGTAAGGCGCGTAGCTGGTCTTGCTCGTAAGGCTGTCGAGGCAGCGCGCCAGCAAATCGATTCGGTCGCGCACGGGAATGATGATGGAAATTTTTTTGTTCTCCGTCAGGTCGCGTTTCACCCAGTAGGCATGTGTCCTCCAATCGACCGAGACGTGGCCCGCCTGGCCTTCCCGTTCGAGGTGCGCTTCGAGCGCCTGCCGCCCGGTTTCGAGAGACCCGGGCTTGCGCCGAATATTGTCGGCCGTGGAAGTAAGGCTGCGCCGCCAATGATAAAGAACCCGCGGGATGTGATCGACTCGCGTCGTTTTTTCGATGACGCGGAGGAAGAGATCGTAGTCCTGCGCGCCATCGAACCCGGAACGGAATCCGCCGACTCGCCGGAGAACGTCGCGCCGGACGAGGGTAAAATGGCAGAGATAATTACAGGAAAGAAAATAGTCGGGCGACCAATCCGGTTTGAAGATCGGGGAATCGAGGCCTTCCTCGGTGAGCTTATCTTCATCGGAATAAGTCAGGTCGGCATCGCGATGTTTCTGGAGCCATTTCACGTGTTCGAAAAGCGCATCCGGTTCGAGGAGGTCATCGTGATCGAGGAAACCGATCCAGTCGCCTCCGGCAAGCTCCAGACCGCGGTTTGAGGCGGCGGAAATGCCTCCGCGTTTCTCGTCCTTAGCCAGGACGATCCGCGAATCGCGCGCCGCCAGTTCCGGCAGGAGCTTGAGCGTTTCGGGATCGTTCGAATCATCGTCAATCAGGATCAGTTCCCATTTTTCGTAGATTTGCCCGAGGACGGATAGCACACATTCCTCGAGCCACTTCGCGGGCGTATTGAAGACGGGTGTAATGATAGTAACGCACGGCAGGTAGGCGAACTCCCGCGCTTGCGCGCGCAACGCCCCAAGCTCGCTTTCTTTCACCCGGTGGGCTTCGAACCACGCCTGGTATTCGCTCGCCGGCGCTGATTTGCCGGACGATTCGTTAGGCCTGGGAAACCGCTTGCGCACTTCGCGCAGCAATTTTTGCGGCAGCCGATAGGGTGCGAGCAACACCTGGCCGACCTTGCGTTCGGGCGATTTTCGCAACGCCTGTTTCTCTGCCTTCAACTGCTTCAACTGTTTCTTCGCTTCTTTCAGTTTGAGCAGTTTCTCTTCGAGCTTCGCGATATGGCGATCGGCCGCGTCCAGCTCCGCCATCCGGGTATGCAGGCTGCGCTCCAAACCGCGCACATGCCGGTTCAGCCGCGCAAAAGCCGACTCCACGGCGGGTACGAGAACGCCCCCCGACCCGGCCGCCTTCCCCACCAGGCGGATCGCGCGCGGCTCGAGATCACCGAGATCGCACTCGTAATCGGGGGCCAGATGAAGGCGTTCGAAGGATTCGACTAGTTGCGGACGGCGTTTCGCGACTTCGACTCCGGCGCTGGCAACAAGAAGGACCTCTTCCGCGCGCGCGGCGAGTTCTGCCGCCGCGCGTTCGTCCTGGCTGCTTTCCGGCGGGTAAAACCAAATCGCCGTCCCGGCCCGCGGGTGGACCCCATTTTGCGGAAAGGCTGCGACCAGCTCCGCGATGGTAGCGAACGCAGTCGCATTCACTCCGGCATCTTCGAACTGCCGCTCCAATTCCTCGTGTTCGGGACCGACCACCAGAAGCGAAGTGTGCGGAAACTTCTGCGCGATGATCTGCGCAAAATCCGAACGCACGGAATGGGAAGGTGACGGCAACACAGGCACATTATATTGATTGAAGCAGGCCGCAGGCAAATTTACGCTTCGGCGCGATTTGACCCGCCCCGGCCCGCTGCTCCCGCATGCTCGATTTCAGCATCTATCTTTTGTATCGCGGGGTCACGGCCGTCGCGGGCCTCCTTCCGGTGCGCGTCCTGTACGCAATCGGAAGCCTCATGGGTTTCGTCGCGTGGCTTCTGGTCCCCCACTATCGCCGGCTCGCGCGGCGCAATCTCGAGATCGCTTTCGCAGAGGAAAAATCTTCTCGGGAATTACGCCGGATTGTTCGCCGGAATTTTCAATCGCTTAACGCCAATCTGATTTGCAGCCTCAAGACGGTCTCGATGCCGTTGGAGAAATTGACGCGCCATGTCGAAGCGGAAAATCTCGACGCCCTTCACGCGGAACTACGTGCCGGCCGGCCGGTAGTTCTTCTTCTGAGCCACATCGGCAGCTGGGAATTGGCTGCCCAGCTCGTGCCCCATTACGCGCCTTACGCGCGGATCGGGTCGCCTTACCAGAGCCTGCGGAATCGTTACATTGACCTGGACGTCAGCCGACGACGGGCGCGCACCGGCTCGGAGCTTTTCGACCGAAGCAAAGGATTTCACAAGCCCATCGAACTACTTCGTTCCGGCGGGGTCCTTGGGATTTTTGCCGATCAACACGCGGGCGATCACGGACTTTGGACACCTTTCTTCGGCCGGCTCGCCTCTACCTCAGCGCTGCCAGGGCTGCTCGCGAAAAGAACCGGCGCCTCCGTCATGGCGGCGGCGGTCCATACCGTGGGACCGGCGCGCTGGCGGATGATTTTTACTTCGCGCCTTGATTCGTCCGGCGACTCCGTGAGCTGCATCACCGCGAAAGCGAATGAGCAGATCGAGCAACAAATCCGCCGGGCGCCCGAGGATTGGCTTTGGGTCCACAACCGCTGGAAAACTCCGAAGCCGGATTTTCTCCTCACCCACTACAAACGCGGGTTCTATCTCCCACCGGAAAGGCCGGCTCTGAAGCCGTTTCGAATCCTGATCCGCGGCGCAAACTGGCTGGGCGACAGCATCATTAGCATCGAGGCCGTCCGCGCGATTAAGGCCGGACGGCCGGACGCGCACATTACAATCGCCGCACCCGAGAAAATTGCCGACGTTTGGAAACTCGTCCCCGAGATCGATGAGATTATCGGCCTAACGAGCGGTTCGCTTATTAGCGCAGTCCGGTTGATTCGGCGACAGGCGCCATTCGATGTCGCGATTATTTTCCCCAATTCCCTGCGCGCGGCTTTGGAAGTGTGGCTCGGGGGAATCCCGCGCCGCGTCGGCTACCCCGGTCACCATCGCCGGTGGCTCCTCAACCAAATTATTCCGGAGCCGACGCGGCGCGGTCCTATCGGACATCAGGTCCATCGCTATCTGCGGATCCCGCGGGAATTGGGCGGCCCTGCCGAGGCCGCGCCCACCCGGAAGTTTTTGCCGCGCGGCAAGACGAATGGCGCGACGGTGAAAGTCGGTTTGTGTCCGGGCGCCGATTACGGTCCCGCCAAATGCTGGCTGCCAGAGCGCTTCTCTGAGGTTGCCACCGCCATCTCAGCGCAGCGGCCCGTCCAATGGATTTTGTTCGGCACGGCTGGCGATGCCGACACCGGCGCACTGATCGAAACAGCCGTCGGCGCGGCCTGCATTAATCGCATCGGCAAAACTACGCTTCCCGAACTGATCGCCGAGCTCGGCCAGTGCGCTCTTCTGCTCACGAACGATACGGGTACGATGCATCTCGCCACCATCCTCGGCGTTCCCGTCGTCGCGGTTTTCGGCTCGACCGAGCCGCGGCTGACCGGTCCGCTCGGCACCGGTCATCACATCATTCGCCATCAAGTCGAATGCAGCCCTTGTTTTTTGCGGGAATGCCCGATCGATTTTCGGTGCATGAAGGCGGTGACTGCGGCCGAAGTCGCCGCCTCTGTTTCTTCACTCCTGGAAAAATGGGAGGGTCCTCTGCGCCGCGACCACGCCCAATTCGAGAACTGATGCTCGCCATTCTCTATCTTCCATCCTCCATCTTCGCTTGTTAGGGTGCTTGCGAATGTTAAACGAATCCGCGCCCCGCATTCGCACCGAGCTGCAGGTGATGTTTTTCGACACCGACTGCGCCGCCGTCGTCCATAACATCGCTTACCTGCGCTTCATCGAAGTCGCGCGCACTCTTCTGGCCGAACAACTCGGCCTCCCGCTCGCGCAGATGGCGGAAACGCAAAAATATCCCGTCGTCGTCCGGACGGAGATCGATTACCGCCGCGCCGCCCGCCTGGGCGAGAAGCTCGTCGTGGAAGGCTGGCTGGATCGGCTCGACCGCGCGCGATTCTGGTGCGCCTTTCAAATCGTGCGCCCGAGCGACGGCGTTCTCATTGCCGAATGCCGCCAGATGCTCGCGATCATCCAAATGCCGGAAGCGAAATTATTGCGCCTGCCGGATGACTGGGATCGATATCGCAGCGACGGCGAGCCGGCGGCCTAACGAATCCCCGCCATGGTCGCCGGCGCCCGCACGTTTTCGCTCGAAGATACTTTTCTCGAGCCGCAGATCCTGAACCCACCGCCGACTCGACACGCGCTTTTCGTTTTCCTCTTAACTCTGACCGCCGTTCTCCACATCGGGACCGCCGGCTGGGGCGCCCTCTACGATGGGGTGGAAGGTCAATTCGCCGGTGGCGCGCGCGAAATCGTGGAGAGCAATCAATGGCTCGTGCCCACGAACGACGGGGCGCCGGTCCCGCAAACGCCGCCGCTCGTCTATTGGTTGATCGCCGGCTCTTTCAAGATCTTCGGCGTGACCGCGACCGCGGCGCGCCTGCCGATCGCGCTCGCCATGGTCGCGTCGGTAGCGTTCACCTTTTTGATCGGCGAACGGCTGGCCGGATATTGGCGCGGGTTCGCGGCCGGATTGCTGCACCTTTGCTCGTGCGGCGCTTTTGCTCTGGGCCGGATGGTGACGCCCGATGCCGTTTCCGCCGCGTTGATTGGCGGCGCAATTTTCTGCGCGGTGGCCGGCTATCAACGCCGTCAGTTCCGGCGCGCCTGGTTCGCGGGTTTTTGGTTATGCGGGAGCATCGCGTGCCTGGCCAAGGGTCTTGAAACCATTCTGTATCTCGCCGGGATTTGTGTGCTCCTGGCGATCTTTTTCCGGGAGGCGCGCCTGCGTTTCTCGTTCCTTTTGCATTGGAGCTACCTCCTGCTTTTTCTTGCGATCGTCGCGCCATGGTTTGTCTGGGCGGAAATCCATTTCCCGGGCGTTCTGCTTCATTCGTTCTGGGCGATCAATGGCGGATTGCCTCGAATCCAGTTTCTGTTTCTGCACTTACTCTGGTGGTCGCCTGCGATCATCCTCGTCCTGCCGGGATTGCTTTTCGCGACGCGCCGGATCATCCGGCCGCATGAAATCGTTTTTGCCGATGCTCTTCCGTATTGCTGGGCAGCGGTCGGGTTCGTTCCGGTTCTTTTGATCGGAGAGCGACACGCGTGGTCTTCGATGAGTGCATGGCCCGCTGTCGCGCTGGGGGCAGCCTGCGCGTGGGAACGCGCGTCACGCGCGTTGCGTCTGGCCGGTCTCGCGCTCTTCATCGTCGTCGGGATTGTGGTGGGGGCGATCGCATTTTTGCCTGAAGCAAATTGGCCCGAGCTGCGGCCGATGGCGCAGATCGCGGCTCTCTCGCTCGTCATTCTCTCTCTGCCGGCGCTCTATTTTGTCCGAAGACGGCGCGCCGAAATCGCGTTGCTCCTCGCGCTCGCGCCGATGCTCCCGGTTGGTTTCTGCCTGGCGGAAAGCGCGTCGCGGATCTCTCCGTTCTTCTCGTTGGCCGATCCCGCGCAGTTTCTAAATCCGCGGCTCGGGCCACAGGCTCAGGTCCTCTTTGAAGGATCGCTGCAGGGCGCGAGCAGCCTGACCTTTTATCTGAACAAGAAATTTTTCCTGGTGAACCAGGCACCCGGCCGATTCGAACAAAGCGAAGCCGACCGGAACAAATACCTCGACGAAAACTTCGTCCTGGAAGCGTGGAGCCGGAGCGATCCGCTTTACTTCATCGTCGAAGAGCGCCGCGTTTCCTATTGGCGGAAGCGGATCATAGAACGCGTCCACATTTACCATCAGGTGACGACTAGCGGCCACTACGTCATCCTGAGCAATCAGCTTTAGCACAGGCATCTTTGCCCCGAGATCATTTCACCGGCGCGCGCACATCTTCAGCCAGGAGGTGGCCCCACAACGCATTGTAAGGATGGACGATCTTCACCGGCTGATCTTCCCGCACGAGCGGGCGGTGTTCGTTTGCCCATTCGAAAATCGAGCCTTCCAGATTCCGAACATTGGTGAAGCCGGCGGCGCGCAATCGCATGGCCAGATCGCCCGAGCGATAACCGACCGCACAATACGTCACGATCGGCGTCTCTTTCGCGACTCCTGCCGCGGCCGTTTCGACCGAAGTACTCGGATCGATCCGCCGTGCGCCGGCAAGATGACTCACGTTCCATTCTTCCTGCGTTCGGACATCGAGCAGCAAGGGCGGCGGCCGGTCTTTGCTGCCGAGCCAATCCGCCAGTTCCCGCGTCGAGATCCATTCCACCTTTGGAAAGCGATGTCTCAGCGATTTCTTGAGAAGAAACCAATCGATGCTCCGAATCCCCAGGAGCGCCACCGCGGCAACGATCAACCCGGTCATGAGGAAGCCGAGCCGCGCATTCGGGATGCGGGTACCGCGGGACGGAATAGGACTGATGATCTCCATTTACGAACGATGCCTCGTTTTCCGCTCTAGCTTTGCACGAATCTTGATCGCATTCTAACAGCCTCATGAACGTAGGCGGCCAACATTACCGGACGATCTGGCCTAACGAGACCGACAGCCGGATCATCAGGCTGATCGATCAGCGTTTTCTTCCGCATCGGTTCGTGATTGAAGAGGTGCGGACGGTCGACGAAATGGCCACCGCAATTCGCGACATGCACGTGCGCGGCGCGGGGTTAATTGGCGCGGCGGCGAGTTACGGAATGTATCTGGCGACTTTCGAGGGCGATCTCATGGCGGCGGCGGCGAAATTGAAAGCAACGCGGCCAACGGCGGTAAATCTTTCGTGGGCGATCGAGCGGCAGCTAAAAAGCATTAGCGCCGCGGAAGGGGCGGAAGAGAAGCAGCGAGCCGCGTTCGAGACTGCCCGGCAAATCGCAGACGAAGACGCAGAGCATTGTCGCCGGATCGGAGAGCATGGCCTGAAAGTTATCCAGCAACTCAGCGAGAAAAAAGGCGGCGCGCCCGTGAACGTGCTCACTCATTGCAACGCCGGCTGGCTGGCTTTCGTGGACCACGGCTCGGCCACGGCCCCGATCTACGCGGCGCACGACGCCGGAATTCCAGTTCACGTTTGGGTAGATGAAACGAGACCGCGTGGCCAAGGCTCGAAACTCACGGCCTGGGAGCTGGGCGAGCACGGCGTGCCGCACACCGTCATCGCGGATAATGCCGGCGGTCATCTAATGCAGCACGGCGAGGTGGACGCGGTCATGGTGGGCACCGACCGCACGACTTACACCGGCGATGTCGCGAACAAGATCGGCACTTATCTCAAGGCGCTGGCGGCGAAAGATAACGCCATTCCTTTCTACGTCGCGCTCCCCTCCTCTTCGTTCGATTGGAACATTCGCGATGGGCTAAAGGAAATTCCGATCGAGGAACGCGGCTCGGAAGAAGTGAACTTCGCGGATGGCTGGCACGATGGCGGCCACGTGGAAGTGCGCGTCACCCCGGAGAACAGCCGCGCGGCAAACTTCGGATTTGACGTCACGCCGCGGCAGTTGGTGACGGGCCTGATTACCGAACGAGGGATTTGCCAGGCTAACGAGCAGAGCATTCTAGAGCTCTTTCCCGAACACGGCACCCTGTAGCCCGCCGCCCCGTGGGCCGCGCATTCTTTGGCTAGAGGCGTCGCTCTGGCGCTTCGCACAGCAAAGCGGCTACAGAAGAGGATCTCCAGTTGAAAAAGCGACGGGTCGTCGTAACGTTGGCGCTCTTTCGGAAAAGGAATCTTATGTCGCAACATCGCAGTTTAAAGGGCACCAGCACGATCACAGCGAAACGGAATGTCTTGAAACGTTTCGAACGCGTCGAGCTGCTCAAAAAGCGCGGTCAGTTCAAGGAAGGCGCGAAAGTCATCGGCCTCCCGAAGACCAAGCCAGACGCGTAAAGAAGTGACAAGTGACGGGTGACAAGCCCGATCGGAAACTCGTCGCTGGTCACTCGTCACTTCCCCATGCGCCTGAATCGTTTCCTCGCCGCGGCCGGCGTCGGTTCGCGCAGGCATTGCGATGAGCTGATCGCCGCCGGCCGCGTCACCATCAACGGCCGCGTCTGCACCGATTTTAGCGCGCAACCCGAGGAAGGCGATCACGTCAAAGTCGGAAGCAAGCTGGTCCGGAGCGAGCGCCGGCTTTACATTATTCTGCACAAGCCAGCCGGTTTCGTTTCCACCCGCGCCGATCCCAACGTGCGCGACACGATCTTCGATCTGTTGCCGCCGAAATTTCCCCGGCTTTTCAATATTGGCCGGCTCGATACCCAGACCGAAGGGCTTCTCATCCTGACGAACGATGGCGATCTCGCGCAACGCCTGACTCATCCTCGTTACAAAGTGGAAAAGGAATATGAGGTCACGCTGGATCGGCCATGGGACAACGCGCTCGCGCCGAAATTGCTCAGCGGCATGATGCTCGATGGCCAACGCGCGCGGATGGAAAAGGTCCAGCCGATCCGAATGACGCGGGTCCGAGTTGTTTTGCGCCAGGGAATTAATCGGCAAATTCGCCGGATGTTTTACGAACTCGGTTTCGAAGTGAAGAAGCTGGTGCGCGTTCGTGTCGGTCACGTGCGTTTGGGCGATCTACCGCGAGGCCATTGGCGACCATTGACGAGCAGTGAACTGAAATCCCTTCAACCGCGAGCGATCACTCCGCTTCCGCGCGAAGAATCTCCAGCGGCGGCGCGCTCCCGACACCCCGGCTCGCCAGAAGACCGATTGCAACCGTAAACAGGCTCACCGAACCGGCAGCCACCAGCAGGGGCCAGAGCGATGGCGCGTAACCCAATTTGAAAACGAATTTCGCCAGGCCCCAGCTTGCCGCGACCGCCAACACGATCCCCGTCGCGCTCGCAAACACGCCGAGCAGAAAATACTCGGCGCAAAGGATCTTCCAGATCTGCATGCGCGACGCCCCGAGGGTGCGGAGCAAAATGCTTTCCTGCAAGCGCTGGTATCGCCCGCTCCAGATCGTGCTCGCCAGGACAATGATCCCCGCGCCGACGGTGAAAAGCGACATGACCCGAATGACGACCGCGACCTTGCTCAGAATCGAATCGACTGTTTGAATCACCGACGTCAGGTCGATGGCGGAAACGTTCGGATACTTTGCGACGACCGCGTTCTGCAAGCGCGCGGAATCCGAAGGTGTCTCGACCCGGCTGACGAGAACATGAAAGGTTGGTGCGCTTTCCAGGACACCCGCTGGAAAGACGACAAAGAAATTCGTCTGGAACCGCTTCCAATCGACTGTGCGCAAACTGGCGATCGTCGTTTTGATCGGCACGCCTTGGACATCGAAGATCAGTTCGTCGCCCAGCTTCGTCCCGAGATCCTTCGCGATATCGCCGTCCAGCGAGATCGGCACTGTGTCGCCGGGATGATAATCCACCCGCCCAATCCATTTACCGGCCGTGATCTTTTCCGTGTTGGAAAGTTGCTCGCGGTAAGTCGTCCGATATTCGCGCTGCAGTTCCCACGCCGGAATCTTCCGCTGCGGGTCCATCAGGATGTCCACCGACTTGCGTCCCTTGATTTCGGCCAGCCGCATCGTCACGATCGGCGCCTCCTGGATTACCGGCAATCCAGCCGAACGAACGATTTCCGCTACGCCTGGTCTTTGATCCGACTGAATATTGAAGAGAAAAATGTTCGGCTGATTCTGCGTGCCGACGGATTGGAACTGCGCCAGCAAAACCTCCCGGGTCAGATAAAGATTCAGCAACAGGAACGTGCCGAGGCCTAACGACAGGGTGAGAAGCAGAGTGCGATTGCCGGGCCGGTAAAGATTGGCCAGGCCCTGCCGTACAACGAAACTCCAGCGGTGCGGGAAAAACTTCCTGATCCCGATGATCAATAATTTTGCGACGCCGGCAAATAAGCCGACGGCCACTCCGAGAGCAGCGGCGAAAATTAGCCCGCGCTTCCAAGTGTCGGTCTGCGAGATCGAGAAACCGATTACGCCGGCGATGATCAAGCCATAGACGAGCCAGAGAATTGGGTCGCGTTTGTTCGAATGGGTTTCGACTTCCGCCGCAGCGCGAAAAACGCGCAGCGGCGATAGCCGCCGAAATCGCAGGAGCGGCGGAAGCGCGAACAAAATGCAGATAAAAAAGCCAATGATCACGCCACGGACAATCGGTTCCCAGGCGATCGCTGTCGGAATCGCCAGGGGGAAAAACGACATCAGGATGCGGGGAAAGATGCGCTGCAAGGCGACCCCGAGGAGAGCGCCCGTCCCCGCGCCGACCAATCCCATCGCCGCGGTTTGAAGCAGGTAAACAAAAACGGTCCCGGCGCCCGACATTCCCAGACAGCGCAGGATCGCCCCCGTCCTGGTCTTTTGCTGCAAGTGGGCCTGGATCGCGCTCGCGACCCCGACGGCGCCCAGGAGAAGCGAGATGAATCCCACCAGGTTTAGAAATCGGGAAAGATTTTCCAGCGCAGTGCCGAGATCCCGTTTCCGCTTGGCGACTGTGTCGTACTCGAGACCGAGCCGCTGGATTTGCGGTGCGAGGATCTCGATCCGCTTCTCGGCATCAACATTCGCGGGGAACTTCACGTAATCGCGGTAATGCGCGATGCTGCCCGCTTTGAGCAGATTGGTTTCCGCCAGGTTTTGCAGCGGAATGTAGATGCGCGGCGCGAACGATCCGGCCGCCGACGCTTCGCCGGGCATTTTTTTCAGCGCGCCCGCGATCGTGAATTCGGCATCGCCGATCTTGATCGGATCGCCTGCTTGCGCGTGAAATTGGAACAGGAGGCTTTCCTCCACCACGGCGCGGCGGCCTTCGCGGAAATCCCGCGCCGCTTCCGGTGGAATGGTTTCCATCGCGCCATAAAATGGAAAGTCGCCGCCGAGGGCACGAACGTTGACAAATCTGGTCGCATCGCTCTTGGGAAAAACCGCCATGGTGGTGAAACGAACTTCTCGCGCCTGGGGCTCGCCTAACGAATGCAGCAGCGCTTCGTCTTCGGGCCTGAACGCCCGGGAGGATTCAATGACCAGATCGGCGCCAATGAGGCTGCGGGCCTGATCATCAATCGCCTGGGCAAGGCTGTGGCGAAACGATCCGATCCCAACGAGCGCGGCGATGCCGAGGGTGATCGAAACCGAAAAAAGGAGGAGCCGTCTCCGGCTCGACCGGCTGTCTCGCCACGCCATTTTCCAGATGAAGGAGGAGATCATCGGCGGGCAAGGTGGATCGAGCGCTCCGTCGCTCGATGACAAACAGCGGCGGCACAGCGGCGAGACTTAAACATCGCGCGATCCCGCAGCCGCGGGACGCGATCCACTTTCCACAATTTCCGTTGCATCAAACCATCTCTCCATTCCGGAGACGGATCGTGCGCTCCGTGAGCCGCGCGACATCGGGATCGTGCGTGACGAGCACCAACGCGGTCCCCGCGCTGCGGTTCAGCTCGAGCATGATCTCGATGATCGAAGCGCTGGTTTCCGCGTCGAGATTCCCGGTCGGCTCGTCGGCGAAAAGAATCTTGGGGCGATTAATGAACGCGCGCGCCAGCGCCACGCGTTGCTGCTCCCCGCCCGAAAGTTGCGCCGGATAATGATCGACGCGCTCACCAAGTCCGACCCGTCGCAACAAATCCAAACCGAGCGTCCGCGCGCTCCGATCGCCGCGCAGCTCCATTGGAACAGTCACGTTCTCGAGCGCCGTCAACGTCGGGATAAGCTGAAAGTTTTGAAAAACGAAACCGACATGCTCGTTGCGGATCCGCGCGCGTTCGTCTTCGCCGGCCTCGCCAAGGGTGATTCCGTTCAGCAGCACCGAACCGGAAGTGGGGCGATCGAGCCCGGCGCAGAGGCCGAGCAGCGTAGTCTTGCCGCTACCCGAAGGCCCGAGGATCGAGCAGGTCGCGCCCGCCGGAAGGACAAAAGAAATATCCTTGAGCACGGTCAGTTTACCCGCGCCGGTGGAATAAGTTTTCGTGAGGTGCTGGACGTTGAGGATGGCGAAGGCGGTCATTGACGGTGGATACGGGTTCGTCTTGCTTACGCGAACATGATGAGCCGCGCATGAGAAAAACGATGCCAGCATTTTTCGGAATTGCCCTCGGCCTCTGCATTTTTTCGCCGGTTGTTTTGGGTCAGGCCACTGCGCCGTCGGCGTCGACGAAGACTCTCGTGTTTCTTGGTGACAGCCTCACCGCCGGTTTGGGCGTTCAACCAACGGAGGCTTTTCCGGCTCTGATCGCGGAGAAAATTCGCGCGGCGCATCTGCCGTTTGAAGTCGAGAACGCAGGACTGAGCGGCGATACGAGCGCCGGAGGATTGCGCCGAATCGACTGGTTGTTGCAGCGCCGGATCGACGTGCTCGTCATCGAGCTGGGCGCGAATGACGGTCTGCGCGGTTTGCCGCTGCCGTCGTTGAAGGCGAACCTGCAAACGATCATCGATAAAACCAAACAGAAAAATCCGGCGGTGAAGATCGTGCTCGCGGGAATGCAGGTTCCGCCGAATCTGGGCGCGGATTACGTCGCGGGGTTTCAGCGCACCTTTGCCGATCTTGCGCGAGAGAATAACGCGGCGCTAATTCCGTTCCTGCTCGAAGGCGTCGGAGGTCATCGTGATCTCAATCAACCGGACTTGATTCATCCCACGGCGGCCGGACATCGCATCGTGGCCGAGCTCGTCTGGCGAACGCTCGAACCCATTCTGCGCGCCGGGTGAGCGGGTTCGACTTCACCGGCGCGAGCGCGCTGATCACCGGCGCCTCCGCCGGCATCGGACGCGAATTCGCCCGGCAGCTCACGGGCCGCGCGAGCTGCGTGATTCTCGTGGCGCGTCGTCTGGATCGGCTGGAAGAACTTCGCGATCAGCTCACGAAAAGTGATCCGAACTTGAATGTCCATGTTCGCGCGGTCGATCTGTCGCAATTGAACGAGGTCGGTGAGTTATGCGCCTGGCTCGAGCGCGAAAGGATGGCGATCGATTTCCTCATCAACAATGCCGGGCTCGGAGATCGCGGGTCATTTGCGACGGCTGAACCGCAGCGCATCCGCGAAATGCTGGCGGTGAACGTGGTCGCGTTGACGGAACTGACGCGCGCGTTGCTGCCCGCGATGATCGCGAGAAAGCGTGGAGCGATTCTTAACGTCAGCTCGTCCGCGAGCTTCCTGCCAATCGGCGGCCTCGCCGTTTACGCCGCAACCAAGGCATACGTCACGAGCTTTTCCGAAGCGATCCGCACCGAGCTGCGCGGCACCGGCGTCGTGGTGACTGCGCTTTGTCCCGGGCCGGTCCACACGGAATTCAATCTAGTCGCTGCCCGCAATCCGAGCCGGCGCGACAAATCCGGTCCGGAAGCCATCCACATCTCAGCCCAAGAGGTGGCGAGCGCCGGGCTGCACGCGATCGAGCACGGCAAGCCGCTCGTTGTTCCCGGCGTGCTGATGAAGATCGCGATGCTGCTCGTGCGATTGACGCCGATGTGGGTGTTGCGGCTCGTGTCGCGCGGCTCGATGTAGAGGCGCTTGTGCCAAGCGCCTAACCACT
>JBEEHU010000066.1:0-10005 GCA_041167565.1 Verrucomicrobiota bacterium
ACGCCGGGGACCATCATCAGTTCGTCACCCTGGAATTTTCGCGCGAGCAATTGCAGAAGCAGCTCGCCGATTGCGAAGCCGACCTCGAGCCGCAATTGCGCGCCGCAGTTTTCCCCGGCAAGGAAAGATCGATCGTCTCGACGGCCCGGCCGATGTCGGCCGAACAGCATCACGTCGTCGCGAGTCTCGCTCAGCCGCCGGTTTCCAAATCCGCGCAAAGCCTCTGGTATCAGAGCAAAGCGCTCGAGCTCATGGCGCATTTTCTTTTCACGCCAAAAGATCCGGAGCTCTTTTGCATGAGGCAGAAGCGCGTGGCGCGCGATCGCGTGGCGCGGACGAAGGAATTGCTCGCGCGCAATCTTGCCCAGCCGTTGACGCTTGAAACGCTCGGACGCGAAGTGGGTTGCAGCCCGTTTTATCTGAGCCGGAGTTTCTCGCGCGAAGTCGGGCTCACCATCCCGCAATATCTGCGCAAATTGCGCATGGAACGCGCCGCCGAACTTTTGCGCAGCGGAAGGTACAACGTAACTGAAGCGGCGACCGAAGTCGGTTACGCCAGCCTGAGTCATTTCAGCAAAGTCTTTTGCGAGACGATCGGCTGCTGCCCCGTTCTCTATCCGATGGCGAAAAACGTGATGCTCGATCGCTGAAGCGATCGCGATGAAGCGTTAAAATGTTGCAGCGTTAAAGCGATATCGGTTCAACGCTTTAACCCTTCAACGCTTCAACGGTGAAAATCACCCGCGCCCTTATTTCGGTTTCCGACAAAAAAGGCGTGGCGACTTTCGCGCGAGCGCTTGAGAAACAAGGCGTCGATATCATCTCGACCGGCGGCACGGCGGAGCTGCTGCGGAAGGAAGGCGTGCCGGTGCGCGACATCTCCAGCTTCACCGATTTTCCCGAGGTGCTCGAGGGCCGTGTGAAAACGCTGCACCCGCGCGTGCATGGCGGGTTGCTCTTTAAACGAGGCAATCCGCTGCACGAACAGCAGGCGAAAGAATGCGGCTTCCAGCCGATCGATCTCGTCGTGGTGAACCTTTATCCATTCGAAGCCACGGTCGCGAAGCCGGATGTCACGCTTGCGGAAGCCATCGAGCAAATCGACATCGGCGGGCCCTCCATGATCCGGAGCGCTGCGAAAAATTATGAATCGGTCACGGTCGTAGTCGATCCAGCCGATTACGACACGGTATTGGAAACGCTGCGCGATCACGATGGGGAAACCACCTTGAAGTTGCGCGAACGGCTTGCGATCAAGGCGTTCATCAAGACGTCCGACTACGATCGCGCGATCGGAACTTTCCTGAATCAGGAACAAACCACCGACGCTTCGTTTTCGGTTTCGCTCCCGCTCGCGGCCCGTCTCCGTTACGGCGAAAATCCGCATCAAACCGCCGCGCTCTACGGCGATTTCGACCGGCATTTCGAAAAGCTTCACGGCAAGGAACTTTCCTTTAACAATATTCTGGATATCAGCGCGGCCGCGAATCTGATCGCCGAATTTACCGAGCCGACGGTTGCGATCCTGAAACATACCAATCCGTGCGGCGTCGGGAGCGATCCCGATCTGCGGGAAGCGTGGGAGAAAGCGTTCGCGACCGACAAGCAGGCGCCCTTCGGTGGCGTCATTGTTTGCAATCGCGCCGTGAACGAATCGCTGGCGAAGGCGATCGGCGAAATATTTAGCGAAGTCATCATCGCGCCGGATTTCGAAGCAAACGCGCGCGCGTTGTTCCAGAAGAAAAAGAATTTGCGGCTGATTCGCGCGCTGGCGCCGTCAGCGTCGGAGAAGCCGCAACAGGACGTTCGTTCGGTCGTCGGCGGAGTGCTCGTGCAGGACAAGGATTCGGGTGAACTCGTCGATCTCGCGACGAAAGTGGTCACGATTAGGAAGCCGACCGAACAGGAATTGGCGGCGATGATTTTCGGGTGGCGGGTGGTGAAACACGTGAAATCCAACGCCATTGTCTACGCCGCTTCGGATCGGACGCTTGGAATCGGCGCCGGGCAGATGTCGCGGGTGGACGCGTCGCGCATTGCCGTGTGGAAAGCGAGGGAAGCCGGCTTGTCTCTCGAAGGAAGCGCGGTCGCGAGCGACGCGTTCTTTCCATTTCCGGATGGCTTGCTCGCAGCCGCCGATGCCGGCGCCACTTGTGCGATTCAACCCGGCGGCTCAGTCCGCGACGATGAAGTCATCGCCGCCGCGGACGATCGCGATATGGCGATGATCTTTACCGGCGTTCGCCATTTCCGGCATTAATCCGCTGTAGCCGCGCTGCTCTGTCGCCGCGCGGGATCACGCCCCGACACAGCGGGGCGGCTACAATATTAGTCGGCCGACCGTCGCGATCCGCGCAGCATCGAGCCTTGAACGATCACGCCGGTTACCGCGAGCGCGATAAACAGGACCAGCAAACCTTTCTCGGGCAGGACAACGCCGGTGGTGATCAGATGCGCGCCTTCGACCGACGAAAGCAAAATCAGCACCCAATCGAACAGAGCCAGCAGAAGCAGCGCGCCCAGGATTCCGCCGATCACAAAAGTGATTCCGCGATAATGCGCGTGCTCGACGAAAAACGCCGCCGCTAACGCCCAGGCAATGCGGCCTCCCGCAATAAAGCCGGCGACAGCAATCGCCAATTTCTGGAGGAGAATCGCCAGCAAAGCGCCGATCACACCGCAGCCGAGCGCGACGGCCAGAGTCAGCCAGGCCGCCGGCTCGCGCATGAAGTAGGCGGCGATTTCCAACCCGACCGCAAATCCTAGCGCGGCGACGAAGAGCCAAAAAAGCTTGCGCCCGAAAAGCAGGATCGCCGCGCCGACGATTACGCTGATGATTGGAACAGATAGGTTCATGAAGAAATCACACGACGGTCACAAAGGTTCACGAAGGAATTTAAAGTATTCAAATTCGTTGTGTTCCTTTGTGCCCTTTGTGTGAGGTCTTATTTCCTCATCATCGCATCCCGCTTCGCCTTGAATTCGGTTCCAGGTTTCCACTCCGGAAATTTATCCCCGTTTGCGACCTGATAGCCGACTTCGAAGAGCAGCCGCAAATCTTCAGCAGCGCCAGATAGATCCCATTCCGGGTTAACCTCGTCCGATGGCTGATGATAATGCTTCGCCACATACTCGTCCTTTTTCTGCTGGCCGAATTCAGGAGGCTTCCCGATCACATCCTTGCCCGCGGCGGTGTAAAGCGACGGCAGTCCGACTTTCGAGAACTCGAATTGATCGGCGCGATAGAAGCTGCCTTTCTCCGGCTGGCTGTTTGGGTTCATGACGCGGCCTTGTCGCGTGGCTGCGGCTGAGAGCATGTCGTCCAGATCGGAATTGCCGAAGCTGGTGTCCTCGATATCGCGGGTTTTTCCCCAAAGGCTCAGACCGTCCATGTTGATATCGGACAGCGTTTTCTCGAGTGGATAAAGAGGATGCTCCGCGTAAAACTTCGCGCCCAGCAGGCCCGCTTCTTCCGCGGTCGTCGCCGCGAAAAGCACGGAACGTTTCGGCGGTGGTTTCAGTTTCATGTAACCAGTCGCCAACTCGATCAGGCCACCCACGCCAGAGGCATTGTCGGCGGCCCCGTTGAAAATCTGGTCGCCCTTTAATTCTTCGTGGCGTCCGAGATGGTCCCAGTGCGCGCTATAAATGATCCATTCGTCCTTCAACTTCGGGTCGCTCCCCTCGATTTTTCCCACAACGTTGCGCGACTTGAAGGAGCGGACCGTTTGCTTCACATCGAAGTTCGCTTTCGCTCCGATCGCGACTGGACGGAACTCTTTCGTCAGCGCGACTTTCTTCAAGGCATCGAAATCCTGGCCGCTATCGGTCAGCAATTTTTTCGCAACGTCCAGCGTGATCCACGAGCGGATTTGGACGGCATCCATATTCTTGTTTGGTGCGTCGATCTCGAAGTTCTCTTTCGCCCAGCTTGTCTGCACGACGGAATACGGGTACGCGGCCGGCACGGTTTCGTGAATGATCACGGCAGCGGCAGCGCCTTTCTGCGCGGCGATTTCGTACTTGTAGGTCCAGCGGCCGTAGTAAGTCATGGCGCTGCCCTTGAACATTTTCGGGTCGAGCTTCGTCGGATCGGCCGGATCGGGAATGGCGGGATCGTTTATCAGCATCAGGATCGTTTTCCCGCGGACATCGATGTCCTTGTAATCGTCCCATCCATATTCCGGCGCGACGACGCCGTAGCCGACGAAAACCACATCGGTGTTCTCCGCTTTCACGTGATCCTGGAGACGTGCGGACGAGGCGACGTAATCGTCGGGAAATTTAAGCTCCATTTTTTTGTCGCCGACGGAAAAGGAAGCGACGGGCGCGCTCGTGATCCCGGCGAGCGGCACTTCCTGCGTGTAAGTTCCGTTGGGATTGCCCGGCTTCAGTCCGAGCGTCTTGAATTGTTCGGTGATGTATTTGACCGAAAGCTCTTCACCCTTCGAACCGGGCGCGCGTCCTTCGAATTCATCCGAAGCGAGAACCTTGATGTGCTTGAGGAGATCGGCGGCGGTGATGGCGTCCAGCGCCTCTTTCGACGGACCAGAGGACAGTTCGGCAGCGGACAGGAAAATGCCCGCGGTGAGAAAGTAGATCGCGAAGGCAGAGAGCTGTTTCATCATATTCTATTTGCTTTCCTGCGAGGGCAGCGAGCCCTCTTTTTTTGCGCCGCCAATCCCGATCTTTTTCAGGAATGGCTGCACCGATTGTTTGCGGCCGAGAAATTTCTCGATCGACTCCGTGATCTCGCGAGAATCGCCGGGCTCGTAAATATCGCGGCGCAGCCGCATGCCTGCCTGCTTGTCGAGGTATCCATCTTTCGCGGACTCAAACACGGTCGCCATGTCGGCCGCGATCGCATCGGCCCACGCGTAACCGTAGTAGCCGGCATCGTACCCATTCAGATGGCCGAAGTAGGACACCATGGTCGTTTCCCGCGCGACCGGCAGGAAGACCTTTGAGAGGATCGGATTGGAAATCGCGACGCAATCGTACGGCTGGTCTTCGGGATGTGGAGCGTGCAAAGCGAGATCGAGCGAGGCAAAGGCAAACTGACGCCGGTAATAGGTGCCGACCGTGGCGAGCTTCGCCTCTTTCAATTTCGCGATGGTTTCCGCCGGAATCTTTTTCGCGGGATCGCGATAATCGGCTGCAAAAGTATCGAGCACTTTTTTGTCCCAAACCCAGTTCTGCAGCATCTGCGAAGGGGCCTCGACAAAATCACCTGGCACGTTGGTTCCGGCGAAGCGCGCGAATTTTGCGCGGGTCACAATCGTATGCAGGGCGTGGCCGAATTCGTGGAAAAGAGTTTCGACGTCGGTGTGGGTAAGAAGCGATTGGCCGCCCTGGTTCGCCGGCGGAAAGTTGCAAAGCAACGCGACCGTCGGTCGTTGATACTTGCCATCACCGAGCGCCTTGCCGCCGACGATTTCAAACTCCGCGAAGTGATTGAATTTTCCTTCGCGCGGAAACATGTCGAGATAGAACATCCCGAGCGGTTCGCCCGTGGCGGCATCGGTCACGGCGTAGAGCTGAAGATCGTCGATCCATTTTTGCGGGCCGGCGATTTTTTCAAACTTCAGACCGAAGATGCTCTGATAGATGTTGAACATTCCTTCGAGCGTCTTCTGGAAAGGGAAATAGGAACGGAGCGCTTCGGTATCGACGGAGTACTTCTGCTTCTTGAGCTGGTTGTTGTAATAGGAGGCATCCCATCGCTCGATTTTGGCCTTCGGATCTTTCGTCTCCGCCACTTTCAGCTTGCGGAGCTCTTCAATCTCCGCGTCGAACTTCGGCTGGCTGCCGATGATCAAATCGTTGATATATTTTTCGGCGCCGGCGGCGGACTTGGCCATCTTAATTTCGGTCTGGTAATCGGCCCAAGATTTGTAGCCGAGGCGGAGCGCGATCTTGTTTCGCAACGCGAGCATTTGGTTCAGGACCGGAACATTTTTCTCCTTCGCCATGGTGTCATGAATGATGTAGAGCCGCTTGCGCACCTCCGCGTTTTTCGCATTCTCCATCACCGCGGTGTTTTGCCAGGTCACGTTCGCCTTTACCGTGAAGGCGTCATCGCCGGTCTTGACGCCAGGCGACGCGAGAAAACTCTGCGGCACGCCGTCGAGCTCGGCCTTGGTGAAAACGACCGGCTTCTGCACTTCCACGATATTCGAATCGAACGTCGTCCCGAGTTTCGAAAGCTCCTTGCGCAACTGCTCGACCTCGCGCCGCTTCTCCGGCGGCAAGTCGAGCCCGGCCCGGCGATAATCGCGCAGCGTCTCCTTCAACAGCTTGGCCTCTTCGCCGCTCAGTTTCGGCTGCGTTTTCTCGAACGCCTTGATCGCCTTGTAAACATCCTCGCGATAATCGACACCCACGGCCCAATCCTGGAAGAGCTTCACCGCGTTTTCCGCGGCCGTGCGCATGGCGGCGGACGTGTTCGTTTCCTTGATGATTGTGGCCTTGTTCGCCGTCAGCCGCGCCTGATAACCGAGATCGTCGAGCGCCACGATCGTGCTCTGGAAAGTGACCTTGGCGGGATCTTGCGCGCCGATTTGATCGAGCCCGGCATTCGCCGTCTCGATCGCCTTTTTCATCGAAGCTTCGACTGCCTCCGGCGTCTGGTCCCAGTCCGGCAATGTCAGAACAGCGTTCGCCTTCGTGGCCGCTTCGCGGAAAGCCTCTACGGTTTTGAGTTCATCGGCCCGCGCGAAGACCGCGAGGCCGCCGAGAAGAATCGAGGCAAGGAATTGTTTTTTCATAGACTTGAAAAGCGGAATCGAAACATCTTAGAGAAGCCGAACCCGGTAAAGTGGAATCCTGCGTTGCTTTGCGGAAAAGGGCGCGCGATGCAATGGCGATAAGATGCAGCCGTACCTCGAGAAATTCCTCCTCGCATTCATCCCGCTTTTTGTCGCGATCGACCCGATCGGACTCGTCGCGATTTTTCTTGGGCTGGGCGGAAACGCGGATGCGAAGCGTCGGCAACACGAGGGTACCCTCGGGTTGGTTACGAGCCTCGCGGTTTCAATCGGTTTTATTTTTCTCGGCAAAATAATTTTTCGCATGCTGGGAATCACGGTCTCGGATTTCCAGGTTGCCGGCGGATTGATCCTGCTCGGCATCGCGGTGCGCGAGCTTCTCGATCTGGGCGAGCGCAACCGTTACGCCGGCGAATCGTTTGGAGTCGTGCCCCTCGGGATGCCGTTGATCGCCGGCCCGGCCTTGCTCACCGCGCTGCTCCTTCTCGTCGACACGGTTGGGATCCTGTTCACGGTCCTGGCCCTGCTCGTGAATTTGCTCCTGGTTGGATTTGGATTCCGATACGCCAGCCATTTTACTCGCTGGATGGGGCAGCAAGGCATGCGGGGCGTCTCGAAACTGATCTCGCTCTTGCTCGCCGCGATCGCGGTGAGCTTGATCCGGCGCGGCTGGCAGACCCCGTAAACAGTCAGAACTGGCCCGTGCGCAACATCACGAGCGTGCAGCCTTCGACCACTTCGATGCCGGCTTTTTCCGCTTCGGTTGCGAGCGCCCCATTCTCCGCGCCGGGATTCATGATAATGCGGCGCGGTTTAACGCCGATGATCTCGTCGATTAGTGGAGTCGAGCGCGCCTCGCCGAGATAGAGCGTCACGGTATCGATCGGCCCGGGGGCATCCGAAAGCTTCGGATAACATTTTTCGCCGCGAATCTCGTCGAAGGCCGGGTTGATGGGCACGGCGCGGTGGCCATATTCCTCCAGCATTTCCATCGCTTTGTAGGCGTATCGTTCCGGCTTCGGCGACGCGCCGAGCACGGCAACGGTTTCAGGTGGGCGAGGTGGTTTCATCATGTCTGAATCGGACGCGCCCCGCTTTCGAGCCGCACGCAGAAAATCTTGCCTAACCTGCCGACATTCCAAGCCATGAGCAGTATTGGGAAATTACCAAGCCAGTGCAGCGTCATCGCTCCGGCGAATCCCGAGGTCACAAACTGATAGGTCAGGGAGGTGGACCCAAGTTGAGCGACAACCCAATGGTCGAGCGGAATGCCGAACGAGATAAAACGCGAGCGGTTGCAAAGGCAACGCGACGATGGCGGCCAGCCAGACCAATCCCTCCTTGGCCGGCATCTTGAGCTTATGGATCAACCGCACGAAAATCGCCGCCGCAATGCCTGTCGTCAGAATCGCTGTGAGATAAATGCCGTGCATTCGCAAGATGGTGAGCACCGCCTAACGACCAGGAAGTTAGAAAAAGCGACCGACTTGGGGCAACCGTTTTGGTCAGGAGACGAGAATTCTCTCCTCTTTCGAGACCAAAGGAGGAGTGACGCTTCCTGCAACGTCTTCCGCGGGCGAGTAGATACGAAGCCCGAGTTTGATACCGCGATCTCCCAATATCTTCAACGTCTCTGCTGACGCCTGCACAACCTCGTTCTCGTCTCCCGCAAAGTACACGCAGAGCAGTTCTATCTTGTGCTCGCCGGATACTGTCGCCCATGTCGGCAACGCGTTGTTCACTCGTCCGAACAATTCCGCGACGTGAGCGTCAAGGTTCCCCGGTTGCTGGCCAGCCGTGTCGAGTTGCCAAGCCCCGGTCTCACGGACTATGGGCTTTCCCTTCGATGGCTCAATCTGGCCTTTGGCATGGCCAAGCGTCGGTCTGCAACCGAGGAGCCGGGAGATCGCCTCGGGGTCGAGAGAATCTCCAGTAATCCTCAACGCAGCACCTGAATGGCGGAGACAATGCATCGGAGGGAATCTAAAGTTCCCCGACAATTCTTCGTGCGCAACCGCGGTGCGTTTACGGGCGTTTCAGTAACGCAGCTTGCGTTGCTGGAGGAAGGCCGTTTGCAGAAACCCACTTTGTGAATCCGGCTGGGTCCAAGGCACGCCAGCGATCGGCAAGCTGAGTCACGGTCTGTGTGCGGATTTTATCGTTGGCGATCTGCAAGGCCGTCAACATCCCATCCACCTTGTCTCGAACATTGGTGGCATATGCACCTAGAGCATAATCTTTGGATTCCGGTGGGAGCGTGTTGATCCATTGCTTTGCGCCTTGTGGGTCTTGAACCGCATATTGCGTCATTACCGCACCTACCGCCTGCGGACTCGAGGTCAAACCAGCGACCCACTTTGCTGTTCCAACCGGGTCATCGTGAGATAACCGCATGGCGGCGTCAATGATCGCCATGTTGCGCGCCTCGCCCGGGGGTAAACTTTCCGCGAAGGCTCTAGCTCCTGCGGGATCGTTGGCGGCTAACGCATTTGCGACCATCGATGCGTTGCTGGCTCCCGTAAGACCTTCGGACGCGTGTTGCCTTGCGTATTCCGTCGCACTCTGGGGATCGCGTGCTACCCAACTGGTTAGAACGCCTAACATGATGCTCCTCTGATACGATTTATCCTGTTTTTCCGCCCATTCCAATGCTGCCTGTGGATCAAGAGCTGCCCAACTTTTTGCCACTTCAGTGTAAACCGCTTGATTGATCTGATTTCGATCTCCATTGCGCGAAAGGAAATCAGTAGCCGCCTGTGGATCGACTTGCGCCCATTTTCCCACCCCCAGTCCGAGCAGACTTTGAGCGAATTCCGAGGGTATGGATCCGGGTTGAAGAGAGGCGAGAAGGTCCACGAGCTGAAATGCGTTTTCTGGAGTGACACCTTCGAAGATGGCTCTCAGTGCGCTCTCTTTCTGAGACAGGATTTGGAAGTCTTTCGATGCGTGGAATGCCGCATAACTGTCTACCTCGCCCCATGCCTTAAAGAAGGCAGCAATTTTGATCAGATTACCAGATGTCCTGGTTAGCCGAAACGCCAGCACTTTTCGTTGTTCGGCACTCATTCGCCGCAACAAGTCCACAACTTGAGCGTCCGATTTTCCGACAATCTGATCCAAGGATATTTCCTGAGCCGCTGTGATCTCATTGGGGACTGCCTCGGCGGGGGACGGGTAGGAAGTTGGAGTGAACGCGTCGATGGTCCGCTCGCGGTTTACTTCATGTTTGGGAGATGAA
>JBEEHU010000067.1:0-39442 GCA_041167565.1 Verrucomicrobiota bacterium
CGCCATCCGCAGAACCGGTGCGCTTTGGTAAACGATCGAGCCGCCTTCCAGGCGGAAATCCGCCTGGTTCGAATAGGCGCTGAACGTGACGGCGCGGGCGGAGATCTTCGGCAGCGTTTCGCCGGCATTGAGCACCGCCACGTCATCCGAAGTTTGGTTGCCGAAAATGCGCAGCTTCGCCGCGCGGTACTCGGCCACGGAGCGATAACGATCGAGATGATCCGGCGCGAAATTGAGCCAGACGCTGATGGAAGGCCGAAAGGTCCGGATCGTTTCGAGCTGAAACGAGCTCACTTCCACGGTAAGGACGTCGAGATCGCGATCTTCCAGCGCCACCTCGGAGAGCGGCTTGCCGATGTTGCCGCAGGCGATGGTGCGTTGGCCGCACGCATTCAACATTTGCGCGAGCAGTTCCGTCGTTGTGGTCTTTCCGTTCGTGCCGGTGATGGCGATGACGGGCACATCGACGGAGCGCCAACCCAATTCGAGCTCGCCCATCGTTTCGATTTTGCGCGATGAAAAATTCGTCGCGAGGGATGAGATCGGATCGATGCCGGGACTCAGCACCACAAAATTATACGGCGACGAATCGCGCTCAGCCTCCGGCCCGCAGCGGACGGCCACGCCGCGCGTCCGCAAATTTTCAATCGTCGATTTCAACAGAGTTTTTTCCTCCGCGCTGTCGAGCACGGTGACCTCGGCGCCTTCGCTTCGGAGGAGAAGGGCGGCCGCTGTCCCGCTCAGTCCGGCTCCCAGCACCGCCACTTTTTTTCCCTGGTATTTCATCTCAGCTTCAGGGTGGCCAATCCGAGCAGGGCAAAGACGGCCGACAAAATCCAGAAGCGCACGATGACGGTGTTTTCCTTCCAGCCGCTCAATTCGAAATGGTGATGGAGCGGCGACATGGCGAAGATGCGTTTGCCGGTCAGCCGAAAGCTGAGCACTTGAAGAATCACCGAGAGCGCTTCGATCGCGAAGACGCCGCCGACGACGGCGAGAAGCAGTTCCTGTTTGCAGCAGATTGCGATCACGCCAATCATGCCGCCGATCGCGAGTGCGCCGGTGTCGCCCATGATCATTTTGGCCGGATGACAGTTGAACCAAAGAAACCCGAGCCCGGCGCCGACCAGCGCCGAGCAGACCACGGCGAGCTCGCCGGTGTAGGGATAGAACGGGACCTGCAAATAGTCCGCGATCCGGAAATTTCCCGCGGCATAGGAAAGCAAAGCGTAGGCAAACGCGACCGTGATCGTGCAGCCAATGGCGAGGCCGTCGAGGCCGTCGGTGAGATTGACGGCGTTTGACGAACCGACAATGACAAGGGCGAAAAACGCGAGGGTAAACCATCCCATGTTGTCGATGACCGGCGCCTTGAAAAATGGGAGATAAAGCGAGCGCGCCTGCACCTCGATAAGAGGATTCGTCAGGAAAACCGTGGTGACGATCGCAGCCAGGGCGATTTGGAAAACCAATTTCAGACGGCCACTGATGCCGTCGGAATTTTTCTTCACGACCTTCAGATAATCATCCACGAATCCGAGGACGCCGAGATAGACCATGCTGAAAAGCGCCAGCCATACGAAACGATTATCCGGCCGCGCCCAGAGCACGCTCGAAGTCACGACCGTCCCGATCACGAGCACGCCACCCATGGTCGGAACGCCTTGTTTGCTGCTGTGCAATTCGGCCAGCCGATGCACTTCGTCGGCGGTCCGAATGGGCTGACCGGCTTTGAGCGAGATCAGTTTTCGGATGACGAAATTGCCGAACGCGAGGGAGAGAACGAAAGCAGTCACCGCCGCGGCGACCGCGCGGAACGTCACATAATTGAAGACGTTGAAGCCCTTCAGGTCCTCGCTCAGCCGATGGAGATAATACATCATGGCGAGGTTCTCCCATTGGCCGGCTGCAGATTCGAAAATGCTTCCATTACCCGCTCCATCCGCGCCGAGCGGCTTCCTTTGACGAGAATCAAATCGCCTGCGCGCGCGCCTTGCGCGAGCAACTCCGCGGCCTCTTCCGGCGCATCTACCGCGACCGTATTTTTCAGGCCGGCCTTGCGCGCCGCATGCGCAATCGCCGCCCCCGTTGCTCCGACCGCGATTAATTCATCCACGCTGAGCGCTGCCGCCGCTTCGCCGACTTCGCGATGGCCACGTTCCGATTCCTCGCCCAGCTCACCCATTTCGCCGAGCACTGCGATCCGCCGGCCATCGGCACCGAGTTCGATGAGGGTGCGCAAGGCGGCTTTCATCGAATCGGGATTCGCGTTGTAGCTATCGTCAATAAACTGAATGCCGTTGATCTCCTTGATCTGGAGACGCGCTTTCGTGAGCGGAGTGGAGGCGAGTCCCGCCGCGCATTCCTCAAGCGAAAGGCCGAAGGCGCGACCGGCGGCGACGGCGAGCATTGCATTTTGCACCATGTGCATGCCGGGCACCGGCAATTGCGCGCGGCACCGATGCGCGCCTTCCAGAATGGTGAACTCCGATCCGGTCGCGCTCTGCCGCACGTCGGTCGCCCGGACCGAACCGTTTTCGATTCCAGCCAGAATGATCTTCGCGTGCGTGCGTTGAGCGATGCTTTGGCTGAGCGGATCGTCCGCGTTCAGAATCACCGTGCCGTCCGCTCCGACCGCTTCGGCTAAGGCGCCTTTTTCCGTCGCGATCGCTTCGCGGCTCCCCATGAATTCGATGTGCGCGAGACCGACATTCGTAATGATGCCGGCATCGGGCGCCGCGAGCTTCGCCAGCGCCGCGATCTCGCCCGGATGATTCATCCCGATTTCCCAAACGGCGATTTCATCATCCGCATTCGCCGCGAGCATGGTCTGGGGAAGGCCGACGTGGTTGTTGAAATTGCCTTCGGTTTTCGTCACGCGAAATTTTTTCGCGAGCGTTGCGGCCACAAAATCCTTCGTGCTGGTTTTTCCATTGCTGCCGGTAATCGCGATCACCTTCAGCGTCAGTGACCGCCGGTAGTTTGCCGCCAGGTTTTGATAGCCGGCAAGCGTGTCGGGAACGCGAATCAGCGCGAAACTTTTTGAGGTCCTGCCGTTCCAGCTCGCTTCTACCATCGCGCCGAGCGCGCCACGCTCGCTGGCTTGCTCGACAAATTTGTGGCCTTCGAAATTCTCACCACGCAACGGGACAAAGAAATCGCCGGGCTGAAGCGTTCGCGAATCAGTGCTGATTTTCGAGACCGTCGCGTCCGGATCGCCGGCCGTTAACGATCCACCGGCGAATTCCGCGATTTGGCGAAGTGAAAGCGCGGGAGTCATGTTTCAAATTCCAGCGGACGATTTTCCAACGCCTGCCGGGCGACCTGGATGTCGTCGAACGGCACGGTGTGATCGGCGAATTCCTGGTAGCTCTCGTGTCCTTTGCCGGCGATCAGGACGATGTCGCGCGGTTGCGCGAGTTCGATGGCGCGCGCGATCGCTTTCGCGCGGTCGGCAATTTTTTCGTAGCGATCCGAGCGAAAACCTTTCTCAGCGTCGGCAATAATCGCGTCGGGATCTTCCTTCCGCGGATTGTCCGAGGTAATAATGCTGTAATCCGCATTTTGATCGGCGACCCGCGCCATCAACGGTCGCTTCTGTTTGTCCCGATCGCCGCCGCAACCGAAAACCACGATCAGACGCCGGGGCGAAAGTTCTCGCAGCGTCTTGAGAACATTGAGCAAGGCATCGTCGGTGTGCGCGTAATCGACAAAAACCTGGAACTGTCGTTTCGCCGGAACGGCTTCGAGTCGTCCCGGAACCTGCGGCGATCGCGAGAGACTGAGGATCGCTTCCCGCAGATTCACGCCGAGACTCGACGCCGCCGCCAATGCCGCCATCGAGTTCGCGACGTTGAATCGCCCGATAAGCGGCACCCGCACCAGATAGCTTTTCCCGCGCGCGTCGAGTTGGTAGGAAGTCCCGGCAAACTCCGCGTGATAATTGGACGCCCGGAAGTCCGCCCGCGCGCTCACGCCATATGTGATCACTGGAACTTTCCTGTCCGACTTGTCGAGGCGATCGACCAATTGCTCGCCGTAGCGATCGTCGATGTTGATCACCGCACACGGGCTCTTCTTCGCTTTCTGTTCCGCGAGGCCGGTGAAGAGTTTCGTCTTCGCGTCGAAATAATTCTCCATCGTTCCATGAAAATCGAGATGGTCCTGGGTGAGGTTCGTGAACACCGCGACGTCCCATTCCAGTCCACGCGTGCGATCCTGCGCGAGCGCGTGCGATGAAACTTCCATCGCAGCGGCTTTGCATCCCGCATTCACCATCTGCGCGAGCAGTTCCTGCACATCGAGCGCTTCCGGCGTCGTCCGGACCGCGGGCAAAATCCTATCCGCGATTTCGTAGCGAACCGTTCCGAGCAGGCCGCAGCGCAGTCCCGCCCTCTCGCAGATGTGTTTCAACAAGAACGTCGTCGTCGTTTTCCCATTGGTGCCGGTGACGGCAGCGAGTTTCAGACGGCGCGTCGGGTATTCATAGAAAGCCGCGCTGAGATCGGCCAGCGCCGGGCGCGTGTTCTCGACCACGATGCAAGTAGCGTGCGCGTGTTGGATCTCTTCCTCCGTCACGATGACCGATGCGCCTTTCTCGACGGCTTGCTCGATGAATTGATGGCCGTCACTTTTTTCCCCACGCAATGCGACGAAAAGACCATTCCTTTGCACACGCCGCGAGTCATACGCGATGCCTTCCACGATGCGATCAAGCGGCCCGATGATTTGGCGGGGGGAAATGGCAGCGACGAGTGTTTTGAGCTGCATGCGATGTAGTCAGGCGGGCGCAATACGCTCAGCGGCGGGGCGCATTGGTTAAGGCTACTCGATCGACGGCGGTCGCTTTCCTGACTTCTTCGCGCGGCGTCAGATCGAGATAACGCGCGGCCTTCTCGGCGATGTGCGCGAAGATTGGACCGGCGACAAGCCCGCCGTAATTCAGCTCCGGCCTCGAAGTTTTGGCGTCGTCGAGCACCACCAGCCCGACAAACTCCGGATGCTCCGAAGGCAAATAACCCGAGAACGACACGACATATTTTCCCTGCTCGTATCCGCCTTTCGGATCCACTTTCTGGGCGGTGCCGGTCTTGCCGGAGATGGAAAAACCCGGGACCGCCGCCGCCGCCGCGGTTCCACGATCGCTTACGACGCCACGCAACGCGTTCCCAACCTGCGCGGCCGTTTCCGGCGAAATAACCTGGCGCAACACGACCGGCGAAAATGTGCTAACGATCTTGCCCTCCGAGGTCGTGACCGATTTCACGATCCGCGGCGTCACGAGTTTGCCGCCGTTCGCGATCGTCGCCATCGCCACCGTCATCTGCAACGGCGTGACGGCCACTTCGTGTCCCATGGGAATACGCGTGATCGAAATCTTGCTCCACGATTGCGGCGGCCGAATCACGCCCGGGATTTCGCCCGGTAGTTCAATGCCCGTCCGATCGCCGAAGCCGAACCGGCGAATGTATTCGTAGAATTTTTGTTCGCCGATCGAGACGGCCAATTTCGCCGCGCCGATGTTGCTCGATTTCACGAGGATGTCCTGCACGCTGAGCTCCCCATAAGCTCTGTGGTCGTGCAGCGGGCGGCCGCCAAAATTCCAGATGCCGTTCTCGCAAAAGATAGTGGTTTCGGGCCGGACTTTGCGCTCGTTCAGCGCCGCGGCGGCGGTGACGATCTTGAAAGTGGAACCCGGTTCCATCATGTCGATGATGGCGCGGTTTTTCATCTGCTCCGGTTTCGCATCAGCGCGCAGGTTGAGATCGAAGTTCGGGCGGTTCGCCATCGCGAGAATTTCGCCGGTCTGCGGACGCATCAAAATGATCGTGGCTTTTTGCGGATTGTATTCGCGCATGGCCGCGTCGATTTCGTTCTCGACGATGTTCTGCAGATTGAGATCGACGGTCAGGTGCACCTGATAGCCGTCACGCGGAGTGCGCTCCTGGCCGCGGTAAAGGACCATCTCCTGACCCGCGCGATTATGCTCGATGTAACGGTAGCCATCCTGCCCGTGCAGATATTCTTCCATGGAAGATTCCACGCCCTGGATGCCGCGATGCTCGAAGTCGGTGAACCCGATGACGTGACAGAGCATCGAGCCATTGGGATAGATGCGGGTGGTATCGCGCTCGAAATAAATGCCACGCAAATTCTGCGTGCGCAGTTTTTCCTTCAACGCCATCGCGGCGGCGAGCGGCACCTCGCGCTGAAGGACGATGTAGCGCCGGTCTCCCTGTAATTTTTCCAGCAGTTCGCTCTTCGGGATTTCGAGCGTCTCCTGGAGCAGCGCGATGAGCGCGTCGCGATTGTTTATATGCGTCGCGTCGGCCACGACCGTTTCGACCGGCGTGTTGTGCGCGAGGACTTCGTTGTTCGCGTCGAGGATCGTGCCGCGCTCGGCGAAGATCGATTGTTTATAGACGTGTTTCTCAGCGGCGAGTCCCGAGTACTCGTCGTGCTTGATCATCTGCAGGTAAACGAGCCGGAAGGAAAAGGCGCTGAACAAAGCCGTGAACGCGAGGCAGACCAGCGCGCAACGAATCCGGCTGTTCCACTTCATCTTCCGGCACGTTTGTTCGCGACCGGTTGGACCGCGTCTTCTCCGGGCGCACGCGGGGGCGCGCTCAACCGCACGATGTTTTGTTCGGCGATCGGGATCATTTTCAAATAACCTTCCTTGAGCCGGCGCTGCATGGCCGAGCGCGAGGTCAACGCCGCGATCTGCACGCTGGCGACGTCGTTTTGCGAGCGCAGGCTGGTCAGCTCATTTTCGAGCGCCTTCTTGCGATCGCCGAGATGATAAAGCTGAAGGGTGAGGAAAACGTAGATCAGCCCCGTCACCGCGAGGAACGAGGTGAGCAGGATCCAGCGCGCCAGGGACGCGGCGTTGACTGAATTGAAAGTCTTTCGGCGCGGAGCGTGCATTATATTTTTTCGGCGACGCGCAACTTCGCGCTGCGCGAACGCGGATTGAGGCGTTGCTCGTTTTCGCCCGGCTCGACCGGCTTCGAGGTGATCAGACGGAAAGTGAAATCGGGATTGCGTTGCGGCTCGGGCCACTCCGGCCGATCCAGCCACTCGCGGCTCCGGTCACGGAAGAAATTTTTGACGATTCTGTCCTCGAGAGAATGAAAAGTGATAACGGCGAACCGCGCGCCTGGCTCGAGTCGTTTGGTTAGCACGCGCAAGCCTTCTTCGAGCGCGCCGAGCTCGTCGTTTACCTCCATGCGCAGCGCTTGGAAAACCTGCGTCGCCGGGTGACGGCGGCCGTGGCGCCAGACAATTTTTTCGATCGCCTTCGCCAATTGGAGCGTGTCCTGAAAGGGAGATGCCTTGCGCAATTTTACCAACTGGCTCGCAATGCGCCGCGCGGCCGGTTCTTCGCCCAAATCGCGGAAGAGCCGGGTAAGATCTTCTTCGCTGTAGGAATTGACGACTGTCGCCGCCGTCAGCTCGCGGCGCGGATCCATCCGCATATCGAGCGGGCCGTTGCGCATGACGCTGAAACCACGGATCGCATTCTCGAGCTGGCGCGAAGAGACGCCGAGATCGAGCAGCGCGCCGCCAATGCCAACAATCCCGAGTTCGTCGAGAAGCTTGCCGGCATCACGAAAGTTTGCCTGCCGCAATGTGACTCGCTCGCCGAACTGGGCCAGCCTCTCGCTCGCGTGTTCGATCGCATCGGGATCCTGATCGAGCGCCAGAACATCGGCGCCCGTCCGCAGAATTTCCGCGGTATGTCCGCCACCGCCGCAGGTGGCATCGACGACCAAAGCGCCCGCGCGAGGCGCGAGCAGCTCGACCGCCTCCGTCACGAGCACGGGACGATGATAGGTGAAGTCCTCCATTTCCTGCGCCTCCTCCTCGATCTCCAATGGACCGGTCGCGAACCAGACCGGCCGTTCAAACAGCAACGCGTTAATCATTTCTCAGCAACGTCCTCTACAGCCCGATCACGTTGGCGACGTGTTGATACGTCGCGGTTTCTTCTTCGTGAGCGCGCTTCCACTTCTGCAGATTCCAAATTTCGAAACGGCCATGGCCGCCCACGAGCGCGACCTCGCCCTTCAATCCCAACTCGCGGCAATGCGCTTCAGGCAGGACGAGACGGCCTTGCTTGTCCGACGACCCGTGTTCGGCCCGCGAATGCACCTGGCGCGAAAAAACCCGGCGGTCGCGCGCGGAAAGCGTGGTGTTCGCTTCGGCCTGCGCGCTCATCCGAGCAAACTCCTTCGGCGACATGACCAATAAAAACTGCCCCTGAGGCTCGGGCAAAATGATGAACTCCTCCGCCTTATCGCCGCGCCACCACGAAGGGATCGTGATACGGTTCTTCTCGTCAATGGAATGACGAAACTCGCCGGCAAAGAATTTTTGGGGTTGAGAGTCGTCGTCCATACTCGAGCGGATATGTGTTCCATTCTAATCCACTACCCCCCACTTCTAACCACCTTCCGTACCAGGGGTCAATAAAAATTAATGCCGCTTTGCGCCCTTTTTCCCTCGGACTAAACTGGCCTGTGTTTCCTCGATCGGTCGTGAGTGGCTTTGCCGCCGTACTCGTGGCGTTAACCGCCACGGCGCCGGCTCAATTATCCAGCGCCACGCCCGATACGATTCGCGTCACTATTTCCATTAACGCGGACGGTTCGCGCACGACTTACGAATTTGATGCGCCGCGCCACAAGGCGGTCGCGACGACGAAGGGCAAAGACGGAAAATTGGTGGGAACGATCCGCTACTCTTTGGATGACGCAGGGCGCTTTGCCAGCGGTGAAGTCTACGGCCCGGATGAGCAATTTCGTTTTCGGACTCTATATAAGTACGACGCGGCTGGCAGACTCAGTCAGGAAATCCAACTCGGCCAGGACGACGCGGTCAGGAACAAAATCGTTTACGCGTACGACAAAGGCGGGAAGCAGAGCGGTTACACGGTCTACGACGCAGCGGGCAAAATCGTGCGGAAAGCGGGGAGCACTTCTCCGAGCCCGTCTGCGACTCCGGCCCGGAAGAGCAATTACGCACGGTAGTGGGGGCGGCGTCGCTTCCCGGCTTGCCACGACAGCGAAAGGCGGCTAAGACAAGCTTCCCATGATCGACTACATCCAGAAGGGTGGCCTGCTGATGTGGCCCATCCTTTTCTGCAGCGTCATTGCCATCGCGGTTTTCGCCGAGCGCCTCTTTTATTTGCATCGCGCCACCATCCACGTGGGCGAATTCCTCCAGGGCCTCTCGAATCTCGTGCGGCGCCGCAATTTTGCTGAGGCGTTGCATGAATCGGCCGGCACGCCGGGCCCGGTCGCGCGCGTCATTCATGCTGCGATCATCCGGCATGATGCGCCGCGCGCTGAACTGCGCGAGATCGTGCAGGAAGCCGGTCAACTCGAAGTGCCGAAGCTCGAGCGTTTTCTCGGCGTCCTGGCCACGCTTGCTTATCTGGCGCCGCTCCTGGGTCTGCTCGGAACCGTTGCCGGAATGATCGACGCGTTCGGCACTCTTTCCTCCAACGGCGGCTATGCCAGCGTCACGGAACTTTCCACTGGCGTTTACAAAAGCCTTCTCACGACCGCGGCCGGGCTCGTCGTCGCCACTCCGACTTTCGTCGCCTACAGCTATCTTTCTTCCCGCGTGAATTCGTTGATGCACGAAATGGAACGGGCGGGAATCGAAGTGGTCCACATGTTGACGGACCGCGAGCCGATGAGCGACATCATCAGCTTCCAGGCACCCGCCGCCGGAGAACGGGAAGCGCGGTAATCTGTCATCGGCCGGCCGGCCGTTCGCTCCATGAAGCTTTCCCGAACAAAGGAATATCATTTCGGCTGGCTCGCCGCGATCCCGATGCTGGACGTCGTTTTTCTTCTGATCTTTTTTCTGCTCCTGAGTTCGAACTTCATCCTGCAACCGGGGATTTCGGTTTCGGTGCCGTTATCACGCTTCACTCTCGGCCCGCAAATTAATCCGCAGATCATCAGCATTACCGGCGGGCCCGCGCCCGCCATTTATTTTCGCGACCAAAAAGTCGTGCTCGATCAACTGGGGCCATTGCTCGACGCGGCGAAAAAGGAAGGACGGCCGATTATCATCAAGGCCGATCGCCTGACGCCGTACGCGCTTGTCGTGGAAGTCACGAACTTGTCGCTCGAGCACGGAATTACCTCCGTGGCCCTCGCCACGACCCCACCGAAGTGAGCGCGCCTCTCGTCGCCGAAAATGGGCTGATTTTCGCATGGAGCCTACGCCGCCGACGCAAGCTCGCCATCCTGGGATTTCTTTTCGCTTCCCTCGCGCTGCACGCTGTCGGTTTCTACATTTTCCAAATTGTCTATCCGCCCGCCGTTGCACTTTTACCGCCGCCGGGACGCGTCACCCTGATCTCGCCGAACACCGATGAAGGCCGCGTTCTGCTTCGTTGGTTGGAGGCGGAAGATCCGGCGCTCGCCTCCACCACCCAGCCGCCTCCGGACGCAAAGTCTCTCGTCATGCCCACGATCCAGCACGCCCCGTCCTATCTCGGCCGACAACCGGCGCTCCGCGAATTGCCGACGGCTGCGCCCGACTTGACCGTCCCGAGCGCCCGCCCCCCGGCGCCCGTCGAGCAGCCCGCGGCGCAAATCCAAACCCCGCCGAAGATTTCGCCGACAACTCTGCAATTCTCTGCCGAACTCGAAGCGCTCGGAACCGTGCAAGGCATCGAAATGAAATTCACTGCTTCGGGCCGGGAATCGCCGCAAGCCGCGCAATTCCGAATCGCCGTTAACGAAAAAGGTGAAGTGCGCCATTGCTTTCTCCAAAACTCTTCCGGGGACGCCACGCTCGACGATCAGGCGAGAAAATATCTCGCACTCTCGCGTTTCTCTCCAATCGCAAATCGCAAATCGCAAATCGCAAATGACCTCACCTGGGGCACCGCAACAGTCGAGTGGGGCAACGACATCACACCGCCGCCGCCGCCCGGCCCGAACAAAGCCACGCCGTGATTCGCGTCAGCCTCTCCGCCCTGGTCACCATCTATCTGCTGGTTTTTCTTGCGGCGGTTTTTCTGCTCTGGATATTAGGCGAGTGGAACCGCCGCCGCCGTGAGCGCCGCGCTTTGCGTTATCGGTTGCGTTGCGTGATTTGCGCATTCGAATTTGAGGACCGAACGGACGCTTTGCTTCCGCGGTGTCCACGCTGCGGCAGCTTGAACGAACGATTTAGACCGGAACAAATTTAATCATGGGAATGTGGATTGGCCGTAATCGAAAGGCTCGCGTCACCTACGGGTTCGACGAGATCGCGCTTGTGCCGGGGCGTGTCACGATCAATCCGAACGAAGTCGATATCGCCTGGCGGTTGCCCCGCCGCGACGCCGAAGCGCTCGAATTCAAAATTCCGATCCTGGCCAGCGCAATGGATGGGGTCGTCGATGTCCGTTTCGCGATCGAAATGAGCAAGCTCGGCGGCCTGGCCGTCCTCAATCTCGAAGGCGTTCAGACGCGCTACAAAAACCCGCAGGAAGTCCTGCACAAAATTGTCGAAGCCGATAAGGCCGAGATCACGCACCTGCTCCAAAAAATTTATCTCGAACCGGTCCAGGAAGATTTGATCGCGGCCCGGATCCGCCAGATCAAGGACAGCGGTGCGATCGCGGCGGTCAGTTCGATTCCGCAACGCGCGATGGAGTTCGGCCGGATCGCGCAAGACGCCGGGGCTGATGTTTTCGTCGTGCAGAGCACGGTCTCAACCGTTCAGCATATTTCGTCGGAGTATAAATCGCTCGAGCTCGAAAAATTCTGCCGCGAGATGCGCATCCCGGTCATTGTTGGGAACACGGTCGGTTACGATGTTACGTGCGAGATCATGGAATGCGGCCCGGCCGCGGTGCTCGTTGGCGTCGGCCCCGGAGCGGCCTGCACTTCGCGCGGTGTGCTCGGTCTCGGCGTGCCACAGGTCACGGCCACCGTCGATTGCGCCGCGGCGCGCGACGCCTATTTCAAGAAAACGTCGCGCTACGTTCCGATCATTACCGACGGCGGAATGAGCAAGGGCGGCGATGTTTGTAAAGCGCTCGCTTGCGGCGCGGATGCCGTGATGGTCGGGAGCGCTTTCGCGAAAGCGTACGAAGCGCCCGGCGGCGGCTACCACTGGGGCATGGCCACGCCGCACGCGAATCTCCCCCGTGGCACTCGCATCAAAGTCGGCGCGACTGGCTCGCTCAAACAAATCCTTTTCGGCCCCGCCGAGGTCGATGACGGCAGCCAGAATCTGGTCGGCGCGATCACGACCTGCATGGGCAATGTCGGCGCGCGCAAGATCACCGACTTTCAGCAAACCGAGATCATCATCGCCCCTTCGATAAAAACAGAAGGCAAGCTCTTCCAGACCGTGCAGAGCGTCGGAATGGGAACACGGTAAAGAAAGTGACGAGTGACATGTGACGTGTGACAAGTTTTTAGAAACACCGATTATGTTTCCGTTCTTCTTCCTCGTCACTCGTCACTCGTCACTCGTCACTTCTTCATGAATCGCAGAGTCGTCATCACTGGAATGGGTGTCATCACACCCGTCGGCAACGATCTGGAAACGTTTTGGCGCAGCCTGCTGAACGGCGTCAGCGGGATCGAGCGGATCACGGCGTTCGATGTTTCGCAGTACGATTGCCAGATCGGCGGCGAAGTGCGCAACTTCGAGCCGAAAGATTATTTCAAAAATCCGAAGGACTCCCGGCGGGCCGACCGTTTTTCGCAATTGGCGATGGCCGCCGCGAAAATGGCGATGGCCGACTGCGGCATCGATATGGAAAAGGTCGACCGCAACCGCTTTGGCGCGATCGTGAGCAGCGGCATCGGCGGTCTAAAAACTCTTGAGGACCAGCACAGCACCCTGGTCAACAAAGGACCGGGGCGGGTGTCGCCTTTCACGATCCCGATGCTGATCAGCAACATGGGGAGCGGTTTGATCTCGATGGAATTCGGATTGAAGGGCCCGAACATGTGCATCGTCACGGCTTGCGCCACTTCCAACAACGCCATCGGTGAATCTTGGCGGATGATCAAGTTCGGCGACGCGGATATCTTTCTGGCCGGCGGCGCCGAAGCTTCGATCGTCTCGATCGGCGTCGGGGCTTTCGCGGCGATGAAGGCACTCAGCACCCGGAACGACGACCCGCATGGCGCGTCGCGTCCCTGGGATCGCGATCGCGATGGATTCGTCATGGGCGAGGGCGCGGGCGTTGTCGTCGTGGAAGAGCTCGAGCACGCCAAGGCGCGCGGGGCGAGAATTTATTGCGAGCTGACCGGTTACGGACTTTCCGCCGACGCTCATCACATGACCGCGCCGCCACCGGATGGCGACGGCGCCGTTCGTGCCATGCAAATGGCGCTCAACCACGCGAAGACGACGCCCGACCAGGTCGATTACGTAAACGCGCACGCGACCTCGACCGGACTCGGCGATGTCTGCGAAACCCGCGCCATCAAAACTGTCTTTGGTCCATCGGCCCACACCGTTTCGATCAGCTCGACGAAATCGATGACCGGCCACTTGTTAGGCGGCGCCGGCGCTATCGAAATGGCCGCCTGCGCCCTCGCCATTCGCGATTCCGTCATTCCGCCGACGATCAATCTCGAGAACCCCGATGAAGAATGCGATCTCGATTACACGCCCAAGGTCGCGAAGGAAAAGAAGGTCCGGATCGTGGTCAATAATTCCTTCGGATTCGGCGGTCACAACGCGACGTTGGTGGCGGCGGAGTATACTGGGTAGAAGCAGAGGCGTCTCGCCTGTGCTACCGGTCGGCAAAGACTGGCGTGGCGGTAATATCGGACGCGTCGAAGGAAAATCCGTGGCCGCCGCTTGAGAGCGCTTTCAAAAGCCCGCTAACGTCTCGCGCAGCGCTGGCGGAATAAAATCGCACCAGCCCGACCGTCGTGCGCCGTCCAAAGACCGTGATCATGATCGTGTCGTCATCGACCGAGTTCATGAAGATATGATTGCCGTTTCCCTGATGATAGAGCGCGTTGAATTCGATTTCGCCAATTCGCCGCGCCAACTCCTTCGTGGCGGCGAACGATCCGGCCGCGAGCGCGGCGATGATCGTCACGTCCATCACGGTCATATCGCCGAACTGCGAGATGACATTTCCGCCGCGGTCGATCACAACCGTCAGCTCCGCTTCGGCTTTCTTCAAAAACTCTCCGAGCACGCCGTCAAGATTCGCAACGTCTTCTATCGTCAAGCAAGGGATCGCATTCATACCGCGGCGCCTTCCTTCTTCGCCGGCTCCATCGGAATCGCGACCGGCGCCGGCGCTGTCTTGGGCACATCGCTCTGCTTGCTGAATTTGTGCAGCAGAATCTGCGAGACGGCATTCAGTGAAGCGAAAACATTTTGCCCCGTGCTGGAGACGACCTCGAAGCTCTGGACCCGCTTCTTCCGATTGTTCAGCACGTATTCGAGATAATTGACCGGCGCGACATTTTCGAGGTCCCGTTTATTGTATTGCAGGACGTACGGAATTTCGTCGATCGAGATGTTTTGCTTCGCGAGATTGTCCTCGAGGTTCTTAAAGCTCTCGACGTTTTCCTCCATCTTTTCCCATTGCGAATCGGCCACGAAAATTACGCCGTCCACGCTCCGCAAAACGAGCTGCCGCGTCGCGTTGTAAATCACCTGACCCGGAACGGTATAGAGCTGGAATTTTGTGACGAAGCCTTTGATCACCACCGCGTTCAACGGCAGGAAATCGAAGAACAAAGTGCGATCCGCGGCGGTCGCGAGTGAGACGAGGTCGCCACGATTCTCCGGATTGATTCGCTTGTGGATGTAACCCAGGTTTGTCGTCTTGCCGCAAAGCGCCGGCCCGTAATAGACGATTTTGAACTGAATCTCACGGCTCGCGTAATTGATGATCGACATGGAAAACCTTTAGACCGGGTGGGAATATTTTCGGGAAAGCTCGTGCACGACGCGGCCGAGTTTCTCCCGCGTTTCGGTGGGCAGATCGAGAGTGGCGTGCAATGCCCCCAGGCAAAGATTTTCGCGCATGAAGAAAGTGATCGCGCCTTTCGTGCACGAAAGCGTCATGCCCCGCAGCGTCCCAAGCTTCGTGTCGACGAGATGATTCTCGATCCGTTGCATCAACGCAGGCGCCATGGCGCAGAGGCCGTCCGTCTCCAGCTCGGCGGGCAAAGTTCCCGCAAGACTGAGACCATCGCCAAACAGGATCGCGCAGTTTTTCACGCCGGGGATCTTGTTGATTTGAGCAACGACGCCCTTCGCATCGAGCTTCTCATCGGTATCGAGCGCAACTTGCAGCGGCGTGCGCAGCGGGCGATCCGAACGAGCTGTCTCCGAGATTTTTTCTGTAGCGGCAGCCGTATCGGCTGCGCCTGGTTCGGTTGCAGGCGACACGCCTGCCACTACAGGTGTCGGTTTCGCTACCGGAGTCGAAGGGACGTTAAAACGTTTCGCATCTTCTTCCGCTTTCGCGGAAAACGGCGTCGCAAAATTTGATCCGGCTTCCTGTTCGATCTGGTCGTCGCGCATGCGCAATGACGCCGTCGGCAGATTCTTCAAGACTTCCTGCAACGGCAGCGCCACGTCCGCGGCGCCCTCGCCGGATTTGAACATTGCTCGATATTCCGCGGGCATGCTCACTTCGAATACCTTCGCGGTCACGCTGATGCGGCCGGCGGCAAGTTGCGGCTCGATCAATGCAAACGGCAGTTCGATACGCGCATCGTCCGGCACGCTGGCGGGATCGCCGCTCAATTGAAATGGAGCGAGCGCTTGCAGGATCGGCTTGAGCGGGACCGCGATCTTCACTTCGCCACTGCGCGGCGCCACAGTTGGCGCGCTTACTGGCGCAGCCGCAGGTTCCGCGGATGCCGCGATACTTTCCGCGGTCAGCCACGGCTCGGGTTTCGGTCGCACGTCGTCCGAAGGCGGCGACATCTTGAACGGGATCCGCACGGGAGCCGGCGGAGAGGGTAAACTAGTCGGAACGGACGGCCCGCTTGAGGCTGGAACACTCTCAGGTGCGGGCGCGTCCGTTCCATTCGGTGAAAGCTTGAAAGGAATGCGCGCAGGTGCGGCGTTGGTTTTCTCGCGGGCTGAAGGCGCGACGAGGTACGGCGATTTTCCGTTGGTGGCCGGCTCGGGTTCTGCGGCGGCGAAAGCTTCGGCGGTGGGCGGCTGGATCCGCACCGAGGGCAGATCCCCCGGCTGCATTTCGAGCGGTTCCATGGTGGTCCCGAAGCGCGAACTATCTTCCACCGCCGCTTTCAAAAATGGCGTCTCGACCTGCGGTACGGCGAGATGCCGTTCCTGATCGCCGCGCACATGCAGGCTGGTGAATTGATCGAGAACTTTAGCGAAGGGCAGCGGCACCTGGCTGGTGTCGGAAGGAGCGATCGTGCGCACAAAGATTTCCGGCACCTGTTCGTAAATGGTCGCGAGCGAAACGGTCGGCTTCCCGTTCGCCATTCCTTTTTCCACTTCGGATGCCTTTAACAAAATCCGCCGCTTCGCGTCTTCGCCGAGTGGTTTCACCTGATCGGCCGGGATACCCGCTACGATGTCAGCCAGTTCGAGCGAGATCACACGCTCCACTTTCGGTTCGAGCGCCAGCGCTACGGCCGGCGGCAAACCCGTGCGTGTTCTGGCGGGCGCCGGGGAATCGGCGAACGAAATCGTGCGCGGCGCGACCGTCGTCGCAACCGCCGGCTGACCTCCCATGGCCGACGAGCGCGATGCCATTTGAAATGGATCCTGCGGCGAGATGGTCCGCGTCGCATTCGGCATCACGGTCTTGCTGAAGCGCTCGCTGCTCGGCTTTTCGAATGGCGCCAGCACCGGTTTCACCGGGGATTCTTTAGCCACGGCAACCTTCTCTTTGCTCTTCTTGAAATAACTGAGGAATGGGATCGTCATCGCGGTTTTAGTGGTCCTCCGCGGTGACGCGCCAGATTTCCTCCAGCGTCGTGACGCCTTCCAGGGCCTTGTCGATTCCCACCATCCGCAAAGTTCGCATCCCTTCGCTGATCGCCTGATTTTTCACCACGGCCGACGAGGCCCGCTTGATAATCAATCGGCGAATCGCCTCACTCACCGGCAGCGCTTCAATGATCGCGACCCGGCCGAGGTAACCGCGGTGTTTGCAGCGGTCGCAGCCGCTTCCGTGATAGAAGACCGCGCCCTCCGGCGCCGCCATTCCGAGCCGTTCGAAAATTTCCGGTTCCGGCACAAACTCTTCTCGGCAATTCGTGCAAATCCGTCGGACAAGCCGTTGCGCGCAGGCCATGATGACCGAGCTCGAAATCAGGAACGGCTCGATCCCCATATCGTCGAGACGCGTGATCGCGCCGGCGGCGTCGTTCGTGTGGAGCGTGCTCAACACCTGGTGGCCCGTCAGCGCCGCCTTCACCGCGATGTCCGCCGTTTCGTTATCGCGAATTTCACCGACCATCACGATGTCCGGATCCTGCCGCAGGATCGAACGCAGCGCCGAAGCGAAATCGAGTCCGATATCGTTGCGGACCGAGACCTGGTTGATGCCCGAAAGCTCATACTCGATCGGGTCTTCGACGGTTACGATGTTGTACTGCGGGCTGTTCAATTCCTGCAGCACCGAATAAAGCGTCGTCGTTTTTCCTGACCCGGTCGGTCCGGTCACCAGGATCATTCCATGCGGCGCGTCGATCGCCTTCTTGAATTTGTCGAGCGTCCCCTCATCCATGCCCATCTGGTCGATGCTGCCCGTGAGCGCCGATTTATCGAGAATACGAATGACGATCTTCTCGCCGTAAGCCGTTGGAAGAATCGAGACACGAAGATCGATGTCCTTTGCGAGCACCTTGATCCGGAAACGGCCGTCCTGCGGCACGCGGCGTTCCGCGATATTCAGGCCGGCCAAAATTTTGATGCGCGAGGTGATCGCCAGTTGGAGCGCCTTCGGCGGCGATTCCGCCATGATCAATTCGCCGTCGATCCGGTAACGCAGCTTCAACGTTTTCTGGAACGGCTCGATGTGAATGTCCGACGCCTTTTCCTTCACCGCCTGCACCAGAATCAGATTGACGATCTTGATGACGGGCGCGTCTTCGCTGTCCGTCGCCAGCCGGTCGAGATCGATCTCCTCGTTCTTTTTCGATTCGACTTCGACATCGGATGCGGCCGCCGCGTCTTCCGCTACCTGCTTGAGGACCTCGGCCATCTTCGCGCCGCCGTGATGCACGCCCGCGAGCGCGTCGCTCACCGCCTTCTCCGTCGCGATCATCGGCACGATTTCGAGCTGCACCCGCCGCTTTACGTCGTCGACCGCGAGCACGTTGGTCGGATCGGCCATCGCCACGAAAAGCTTCCCGTTCACCCGCGCGATCGGCACGAGCCGATTCGCCCGCGCCATGTCCCGCGGGACCAGCGACATGATTTCCTCGGGCACGCGCAACTTCGCCAGATTGATCAGCGGCGTATTGAGGCAACGGCCCATGCTGACCGTCATGTCCTGGTCGGTCACGAACTGCCGGTCCGTCAAAATCTTGAGCAACCGGCCGCCTTCCTTTTGTTGCAGACCGACCGCTTCTTCGAGCTGGCTCGGCAAGAGGAGCCCGTCCTCGATGAGGACATCGGCGATGCGTTCGGCGAAAGATTTGCTTCTCATCTTGTCACCGCCTTAGGCCTTGGCGTCGAGCCGATAGACATCCTGCAAAGCTTTGATGATGGCGCCGGGACGCGCGAGGTACCACGTCACCGTGTAATCGAGCGATTGCTGCACCGCCTCGCGGCCGGCCGCGTCAAACGGATTGCAGCACGCCACCATGATGGTGCGGCTGATCAGATCGAACGGCAGAAAGAGCCGGCCGAGCGTTAGATTATCCGGCAACATCCGGGGGATTTGCCGGTCCACGTCGTAATACTCGATCGGGACGTAAGCGAACTTCGTCCGGTCGATGAGCCCGGAAAGCGCCGCGTCCAGTTTGTCGGTCTCCTGCCGGCAGATTTTGTCCAACAACGAGGCCGCGAGCGATTGACCGCTCAAATCCTTGTTCAATAGCTTGACCGTCTCGACCGCGGCCGCCACTTCGTCTTCGCTGAAGAGCTGCTGCATCACCAAAAACTTGGCGAGATGATCGTCGCCCCGATCGTGCAAATGTTGCCCGTTCCGCGCGTGATGGACGTCGACCAGCGCGCCCTCCTTCGCTCCGCTGTGGGTCAGACCGTTCAGCCCGCCCGCGGTCGTCGGCGCCACCAAACCATTCTTGGAACCGCCCTCCGCGATCTGATGGCCGGCCGCCTGGAGACGGGCTTCGATATCGCCCAGCATCGCGAGGATCTCAGGCGCGTTGGGTTCCTTGAGAAGAATCACCTCGCATTCCTGCATCGCGAGGGTGTAGGAACCGACGTTAAAATATGCCTCGGCCAGACGGCGCGAAGTCTTGAGGGAATCGCTGGCGCGCCCGACCTTTTGGTAGGCTTCCTTGAGGATTTCGAGCGACTGATAATCGTCAGGCTGTGTTTGAATTATGACTTCAAACATCTCGATCGTCTGCACGATCTGACTATGCTCCTCCTCCGATAACGTGTGTTCCAGCACAACGCCCCCATAAAAGCTAGAAGCATGCCCCCATTCAGGTCCCGGAGCCGCAAACTTCCTCAGATTTGCAAAATTCTCACTTCTGGCGTTTTTGCCTCGTCGGTCGGCTCGCTCCCTCTATGATGTGAACCGATGAGCCCCCCTCTCCGTGAACCACGCCGCTCAGCCCTCTCCTCACCGGCTCGTCACTCGTCGCTCGTCACTCGTCAATGCCTTCGTGGTTTTACATTGATCGAGCTCCTGGTGGTGATGGGGATCATCGTCCTGCTAAGCGTGCTGATCGTGCCTGCTTTCACTAGTCTTAAAGGCTCAGACGAAATCACAAATGCCGCCTACACAATCGGTGGAGTACTTGAGCAAGGGCGCAACTATGCAATGGCGAATAATACCTACGTTTGGGTCGGCTTTTATGAAGAAGACGCAAGCTCCGCGGTTCCTACGAATGCCACCCCCGCCTACCCAGGTCGGGGACGTCTGGTTTTCGCGACTGTTGCTTCGACAGACGGGACCAAGATCTTCGAGAATGCAGATCCTATCGCTTCTCTACCTGCTACGCGCATCAGGCAGGTCGGAAAACTAGTGAAAATTGCAGGACTCCACGTTACCGACATCGGCGCGCCACCATCGCCTCCTCCTGTTCCGACGCCAGCACCGAACAGCCTTGCTGGCAGATCGGATATTCCGTACACCGAGGGTGCGCCTTTTGCGCACTTCAATCGAATCAGCAGCGATAGCACCGACGCAACCAGGTTTTCCTTCTCGGTTCAAAATTACACCTTTTATAAGACCGTCCGATTTAACCCACGCGGCGAAGCCAATCTTAATAGCACCTACACCATGAAGCATGGGGCGGAGATTGGCTTGCGCCCAACTCACGGCACAATCGTCGATTCGAACAGCACAAATCTGGTGGCTATCCAATTCAACGGTGTGAGCGGGAGCTTCAAAATCTATCGCCAATGAAGGAGGCCACGAGCGATCGCTTTGGCTTTTCCCTTGTTGAAGTCACCCTCGCGCTCGGGGTCGCCGGGGTATGTCTCGTAGCAATTTTTGCTCTTCTTCCCATCGGTCTGCAGACCACACAAAATGCGACTCAACAGGCCGGGTCGGCCGAAATAATGGGATCTGTGATTGCCGACTTGCGCGCAACTCCGCGGACAACGCCTCCGGGAAGCGCCACTAGATCCCCGAGCTTTGCCATTCCGATTCCAGCGAATCCCGTTGCGGCAGCGAACACAACGACTCTTTTCTTTAATAGCGAAGGACAGTTTTCCACTTCGGCGAATTCCGATTCGCGCTACCGATTGACTGTCGCCGTCCTGCCGAATAGTGGCCGGCGAGCCGCAACCCTTGTGGAGCTACAAATGACATGGCCTGCCGCTGCCTCTCCCCCTAACGCCTCCGGTGTTACTGAGATGTTCCTAGCCTTAGACAGAAACTAAACAGAAATGACTGTGCGGTCCAAAGCGTTCACCCTCGTCGAAATGCTCGTATCGATCACGACTCTAACCCTAATTGTTCTCCTCGTTTCCCGGCTTTTTAATAGTGCCTCTGCGCTGACCACATCTGTCAATAAACGCATGGATGTTGATGAACAGGTGAGACCTTTCCTCGATCGGGTTGCGATCGACCTGGCGCAAATGGTCAAGAGGAGCGACGTAGATTATTTTCTTAAGTCACCAAGTAACACTCAAACGGGAAATGATCAGATCGCATTCTATAGTGTGGTTTCTGGTTACAACGCAACATCGGCAGGCCCGGTTTCTTTGGTCGCTTATCGCATTAATTCCAGGAACCAGGCAGAGCGAATGGCGAAGGGCTTAATCTGGAATGGCGATTCTTCCACGGGAACTCCGATTGTCTTTATGCCTCTCACAATAAGCACCACATGGACATCGGCCACCGACACTTCGGCAGACATTGATTACGAGTTAGCAGCTCCCAGCGTTTTCCGATTCGAATACTATTACGTCCTCACAAGCGGCAACCTTTCCGATACGCCGTGGGACTCCGCCGCTGGGCACACCGCCCCCAGCGGAATGCGGGACGTTGCGGCGATCTCGGTGGTAATCGCCGCGATTGACGCGAAGAGCCGAGTGTTGTTGTCCGGCACCCAACTGGCAACAGTCGCCGCGGGAATGAGCGATTTTACTGGTTCGATGGCACAGGGGGCCTTGGTTGCCCGATGGCAGAGGACACTTGATGCGACGACCGGACTGCCGCGTTCGGCGATTACTGGCATCAGGATCTATCAACGCTATTTTCCAATCATCCAGTAAGTGCGGCATGCGCCATTTAAGCCTCCGTCGCGCCCTTAACAGGACTGGAGGGGCAGCACTGGTTATCGTCCTAGCCTTCGTTGTGCTACTGGCCGGAATAGTAGTCGCATGCCTGACGCGAATGGGGACTAATCGACAGCTTGCGCACGGAACATTCAACCAGGCCAACTCAGATCAGGTGGCCCGAACTGCACTAGCCATTATCGTCGCCGATCTCAAACAGGAAATTGCTGATGGATCCTCGACGTCCAATGCAAATGGCGCGACGATCTACACGGCTACGGTTCCTGCAAACATGGTTCCTCAGCGTAATGGAACCCAAGTGACGACTCCAAACCTGGTTCGGCGAAGCGTCAACTCTGATTCGGTCCCTTCCCCTGGTGTGGGCAGCCGCGCGTCGGCGGTCAATTCAACCACGGATGCTTCGTCTAACGGCCGCTTCGTAAGTACAGCCCGCTGGAACAGGCACTATCTCCTGCCAAAGAGCAACCTAACCAACGATGACTCCGATCCTGTGGCTAGCTTCGTCGCGCCGGATTGGGTTATCGTTTCTCGCAGTGGACCCGCGGTTCAAAGTGGCATTGGCACTGGATCCACGGCGTTGAACAATCAGTTAATCACAAACTCGAATTATGTCATCGGTCGTTACGCATACGCTGTCTATGATGAAGGCGGGCTACTGGATATAAATATCGCTGGCTTTCCTTCTCCTACTCCTGCGCCCGCTACCATTGCTGGGCGAAAGGGCTCGGTAGCATTTGCTGATCTGACGGCGTTGCCGACCACCGGCTCCAGCTTTGTTAGTAATACCGCCATTAACAGGGTGATCGGATGGAGAAATTATGCCACGATGCAGCCCGCTGGCACGTTTCCTGGCTTTACCTTCAGTGCTACTGCCAGCTCAGCCTTCGCCAGTTACTTTCTTGATCCCGCCCGCAACTTCGGAATCGTCGCTTCGGCGGTTTCGGGTGGCAAAACGGATCAAGCGTTCGTTAGCCGTTCCCAGCTTATAGAATTCCGGGCCGATGTTTCGGCCAGTGTCAACATGCTGCAATATCTAGGAACCTTTTCGCGAGAAATCAACCATTCCACTTGGAACGATTCTATTGGTCGCTTGGCTTTCAGATTTCCGCTCAGTCGTTTTGATCTGTTCGCAACTACGCCACCGAGCACCGCGAACGCAGCGCTCATTCAGCGATACTTTGGGCTGGTCTACGTGCCGGTAACTGGTCCCACTGCGGAGCATTGGCAGTACGCGGGCATATCCGGTACCGGATTGTTGGTTTCGATTCCGCCGGTCAGCGGTACCGCCCAAACTCCGGACTTGTTTCCCTTGTTGCAATACGCGCTTCCTGCGGCAGCCATGGGCGAAATTCTATCGATCGGGGCCTCCTTGATTGATCAGCGAGACTCGAATCTGGATACTACATGGATCGAATACGCTCCAGCTGGAGCGGGGTTACCGGCCCAAAAAGCATTTGGAGTCGACACGAATCCCTCCACGGAACCGGGTGCACCGGCTCGACCCGCTTCTGTATTAGTTCTGAACCACGAATTTAGGTCGGTAGGCGATCTGGGCTATGCCTACCGAAACGCTTCCACCAGTATCGACTTTCGCACCACAGCAAGTAATGATGCTCCTTTGCTTGACCTTTTCACCTATAACACTGCCACCCCGCGCTCTGGCATCATTAATCTCAATACGCGAAACGCTTCTGTGCTCGCAGCTATTCTCAAGGGAGCTATTACCACCGACTCTTCATCCGCGGCCGTCACTGGCAACGTTAACCCGACTACCGCTGCAAATAGCATCGTTTCTGCGACGACGACACAACCCGCGCTGGGCAGGCAAGACCTCGTCCGCTTGGCCAGTTCCAGCGTGGTTACTAATTCACCGTTTACAACGAGCGAGGAAACAAGAGAAACGATCACGCGCGCACTCGCTGAGGTAGCGCAAACCAGAACTTGGGGCCTATTGATTGATGTCATCGCACAATCAGGACGTTATCCACCGAATGCTGCCTCTGGACCAAACCTTGCCAATCCGCTTGCGAATTTTGTCGTTGAAGGGGAGAAACGTTACTGGCTCCACGTAGCGATCGATCGATTTACGGGCGAAATCATCGACCAACAACTCGAAGCAGTTTACGAATAACCAGCGGTCACCGGCGGAGGTCAGAGGTCGGCAAAAATCCGCGTAATCCGCCGTGGCGACTAACTAGTCGCTAGTTGCTCTGCGTTTGCAGGAGCTTGATGGCGTCGCGTAGCTCGGCGGCGCGCTCGTAGAGCTCGCTCGCGATCGCGACTTCCATCTCGCGCTGCATGATCTCAAGCTTGGAGAGCGGACGTTTCGAGCTGACTTCTTCCAGCCATTCTTCCAGGAAGGCGAGCTCGGAACTTTTGCCCGCTAGCTCGGGGAAGTTTGATTGCTGAAAGAATTCCTGAATGGCGTCGCGGCCACGCTCGATCTCGCGCATCGCGTCGCCGAACTTGCCTTCGCCGAGAAGGATCGAGGCTTTGGCCCGCGTGTTCATCATCAACACGTAGGGACGGAATTGCTGAAAGCTCCAGATCATCTCATCGCGGTCAGCGTGTTCGGCGACGAAGGCGAAGAGATCGAGGTTGCGCTGGGTGTCGCGGATAACGCCGATGAAATCGTTGATCTGAAAAAGGCTCAGATAGCGGTGGTAATATTGAATGCCTTCCTGCTGAAGCTCGTTGCATTGGTCGGCGTTGAGCTCGTACGTCTCGCCGCGCGCTTCGGCCCGCTCCGCCCGGCGTTGATGATAAACGAGCAACGACTCGCAGTTATGCGGGCGCTGTCCGTCGGGCCGGCCGGCGACCTCCATCTGGAGAATGCCGAGATCGATGCGGAGCTGTAATTTCTCGCGCCCGTCCAGGCCAATAATCTTGCGCACTTTGATGGCGCCGCTTTCATGCGGCCAATCTTTCAGCAGCGAATTGAGATCAAGGCTCATTATTCAATAACGTTCGGAACGTCCCGCGCGGTTGTCAATCAGTTGTAGCCGCGTCTCTGCGAGAGGTGCGGGCTTGCGCCGCTATTCAGGTGGGCGAGTCGGCTCCAAGACCGCGGCGGCTACGGAAGTGGCTTTTTCAGATTTCACTTGTCACTCGTCACTTGTCACTCGTCACTGCTTTGTCGTGGAACAGGAGATCGATTCGTTTATCCGTTTCCTCGCCACGGAGCGCGGTCTCTCGGATAACTATCAGCTCTCGACCCGCCGCTCGTTGACGGAGTTCGCGGCCTGGTGTTCGTCGGCAAAAAAAATCACGGCGGTCCGCGACGTGACCCAGCCGTTGATCAGCGAGTATCTGGCCACGCGAAAACGAGCAAACCTGGCTGCGTCATCGATCAAGCTGATCGTGGTGGCGCTGAAGATCTTTTTTCGGTTCCTGAGCAGGAAAAGCAAGATCGGACGCGACCCGACAGAGACGCTGACGCTGCCGCGGATCGAACGTTATCTGCCGGAAACGTTGAACGAGTTGCAAGTCGAGCGGTTGATTGAAAGCATCGACACGAAGCATCCGCTCGGGCTGCGCGATCGCGCGATAGTGGAGCTGCTTTACGCGAGCGGGCTGCGAATTTCGGAGTTGGCAAATGCGCGCCTGGAGAATCTGAATTTCGAGGAGCGGATGCTGCGCGTGACCGGAAAAGGCAACAAGATGCGTCTGGTACCGGTGGGGCGGAAAGCGTGTGAGGCGATTGCCGCTTACGTTTCGGCGGAACGGCCGAGATTCGTGAAGCGGCGAACCGGCAGCGAGATTTTTCTCTCCAGTCGCGGGACGAAGCTGACGACGGCGCGGATCTGGCAGATCGTGAAAGAGCGCGCAAAGCATTCCGGGCTGGAGGCGAACGTTTATCCGCATCTGTTGCGGCACAGCTTCGCGACGCATCTGCTCAGTAACGGCGCCGATCTGAGAATCATCCAGGAAATGCTCGGGCATGCCGATATTTCAACGACGCAGGTCTATACGCATGTGGACCAGCAAAGATTAAAGGCCGTTCATCGGAAGTTTCACCCGAGAGCGTGAGAGGCGGTACGTCGGAAATAGAAACCGCGGCGCGGAGAAAAGTCGCGGGGACGAGAGACCGCGCTACAATGGCTGACTCATGAAACGATTTCAGCTGCTCGTTCTGGTATCGGCCATCGCGGCCGGCGCGATCTGGTACGGCTTTTACAGGTCCCGCCATACGTCGAGCGCGGCCGTCGCGGGGTTGCTTCCAAAAGAAACACTCGCCCTGATCCACCTGCCGGATTTCAACCGGGCCCGGGCCGAACTGCACAAGACTGATCTCTATCAGCTCTGGCAGGAGCCGGCGGTGAAGGATTTTCTGCAAAAGCCGCGCACGAAAATGCCCACCAACGGCGCGGTGGGCCAAACAGTGGACGAGATTGCGTCGCTCGAGATGAAGGACGCGTTTATCGCATTGGTCTCGGTGGAATCCAGCGCGTGGAGAATGGTGGGCGGCTTCCGTTTCAAAGGCGACGACGCGAACGCGGAAAAGATCGTGACCAGCTGGAAACGGAAGCTGCTCGGAAGCGGTTCGGATGTGAAACACGAAGCCGTCGATTACCAGGGCCGCCAGATCCAGACCGACAGCGCCGGTTTGGTTATCTTGTCCACGGTTCGCGCGGGCCAATGGTATTTTTTTGCGAATGGCGTCGAGCAATTGAAACCGTTGCTCGATCGCGCGGATGGGCGCATGAAGGATCAGGCGACCGCGCTTTCGTCGGACGAAACATTCCGGGCGGCTTCGCAGCATATGCCCGGGACTTATGCGGCGCTTGCCTACGCGCGCGTGGATCAGCTCGTAGAGAAGTTCACGCCGGCGACGGAACAAGGGGCCTCCGATCGCATGGCCATGATCCGCCAAATCCGGAGCTTCTCCGGCGCGACGTCGTTCGATGGCGACAAAATCCGCGACACGTTTTTTGTCGGGATGCCGAAGCTGGCTGAAACGGGAAACCTGACGCGGGTGTCGCTGCCGATCGCGACGAAGGAGACATTTCTCTACGCGGCGAGTTTCCTGAACCTGACGAAAGAGATGGATCTTTCGGGTCCGCCGGGGGCGGCCGCGGGTTGGATGGGCGGTTTGCAGTCAATCACGAACGCGCTTTCCGCAAATGGGGTCACGCTGGAAGAATGGAAGAGTGCGTTCGGGGATGAATTCAGCGTGCTCGGCGATTGGCCGGCGACCTCGCGCATGCCGGCGCTTTTTGCGACGCTTCCGGTGAAGGACGCAGCGAAGGCCAACAAAATCCTGACAGCTTTAGGGGCGGATAAAGGGGAGGGCGCGGATTGGACCCACGAGGAACGCAACGGCGTCCATTATTTTTCCACGGCCTCGAGCGGGAGGATGTTTTCCTTTTCGCCCACGATCGGATTGTCAGATCGCATCCTGATCGCGGGGTTGGACGCGGACTCGGTGGAGGGCGCGATAAAGCGCAGCACGGGAAGTTCCGAGCTTGCCGGTTCGAAGAATTTCCAAAACGCCGAACGGGCGCTTCCCGCCGCCCAACAGGCCTTCGCCTACATGGACCTGGCTCTGATCTACACGCGGCTCGATGCCGCGCTTCGGCCGATGCTGTTCATGAGCGCGGCATTTCTGCCTGGGATTTCCGACACGGTTGATTTGAACAAGCTGCCGGCGGCCGAAGTGATCGCCAAACATCTCGGTCCCATCGCCATGTCGCAGAGATATGACAAGGACGGATACGTGGCGGAGTCGATCGGTCCGGTCACATTTTATCAAACGATCCTGGGGGTGGGTGCGATCAGCGGAGCGGCGACGATGTTCTATCAACACCAGATGCCGGGCACGCCGCGCACTCCATCCAACTCGACGCCAGCGCCTTTGATCACGCCAGCCGGATCGCCTTCACCAAGTCCCACTGAGTCGCCTTAAGATGGGCTAAAAGAGGCGTTTAAGTCGCGCCCGGAGAGGCCCGCCTGCCGGCGCAAACCCTTCGGTACGAAGCATAAACCACTCGGCGCGAGAAAACTGCTGCGTTAAAAGCGAAACATGATATGATTCGCACCTTATGGCTATTCTCAAGAAAAATGCATTCTCCCGTCGAGTTCCCGATCTGGTGACCGAGGAATTGGTCGCGGTGCTCTCCAGACGTGCCTCCTTCGAATTCAAGCAGCTCTTCGATATCGTGCACGAGAATCTCCGGGCCCGGAATGCGGCCAGCGGCGGTGAAGAGATGTTGCGTCTCCGCGCTTACGAAAAACTTCAGAACCTCGTCGCTCGAGGCGCTGTGAAAAAGACCGGCAAGAAATACAAGGGGCTTCCTTCAGCGCTGGCGCAGGCGATTGCGCCGCAGAACGGACATATCCCCGCCGCGGCTGCTGCCGCCGCGAGCGCAAGGACCGCCGCCATAGCGCGGGCCGCTGCCGCGACAAAGTAACGATACCTCGGGCGGTCGCTGCGATTCCGCATTATGCTGCGCGACTATCTTCCCCTGCTCCTCCACATCGGGGTGGCGATCGGCTTCGCCGCCTCCGCGCTGCTCGTCAGCGTGCTTCTTGGCAAAGCGGGACGCCGGACACGGGTGAAAGACACCGCGTATGAGTGCGGCATGATTCCGCAGGGCGAAGTCCAGCCGCGTTTCAGTGTAAAATTTTACCTGGTGGCGATGCTTTTCATCCTCTTCGATCTCGAGATCGTGTTCATGTATCCATGGGCTGTCGTTTACAAGGAGATGGTCGCCGAAAGCAAGCTGGTGCTGTGGAGCATGCTGAGTTTCGTCACCATCCTGATGGTCGGCTACGTCTACGCGCTAAAGAAAGGTGCGCTCGATTGGAAACGCTGAGCTCCGCCCTCTGACTTCCCGCTTGCCTGCCAGCCGTTCTCTCCCTAAACCTAACCCCTCATGGTCCACCACATCGTCCTGTTCAAACTCAAGCCGGAAGTCACGCCGGCGCGCATCGAGGAGATGATGATGAACACCCGCATGCAGCTCCTCAAGATTCCGGAAGTCCTGAGCATCAAGTGCGGCAAACGGATCAAACCGGAATTGCCCTGGCCGTTTTTTATCGCGATCGATTTCGAGTCGATGGACAAATATGAAATGTTTCGTGAGGACCCGGTCCACGTGAAATTCATGGAGGAAGTGATCAAGCCGAATACGGCCGATTCGCTCTCGCTCGACTTTGAGATGGATCCGGGAAAAGACGTCCAGTTCTCGTAGCCTGAAGCGCGTCCCGCAGCGGCGGGATCGCGCGTTGCTATTTCCACCTCGTGGCTTGATCATGCCGCGAAAGTCCCATGCGACTGGCCTACCTTTATTCCCGCTACCCGGTTCTCTCGCAGACTTTTTGCGACATGGAGATGCTCGCGTTGGAACGGAAAGATTTCGCTCTCACGATCGGATCGATTCATCCGCCGCTCACCAGCATCCGCCATCCCCATGCCGGCAAGCTTCAGGCGCCCGTCCATTACGCGCCGCCGTCACGGGTCCTGCGTTTATGGGAAGAAAAATGCCGGGAGCAGAATCGATGGCCGCAGGCGCTGATCGAATCCCACGAAGGAAAATATGGCGCCGGGGTAAAGGCGCCGACCCGCGCGAGGAATGCCAGCTATTTCGCTGAACTGTTCACCCGCCATATGGTCGATCATTTTCATGTCCATTTCGCGAACCGCGCCTCCCACACCGCGCTTTTTCTGAAAGCGATCGCAAATATTCCATTCAGCATCACCGCGCACGGCCAGGATTTCATGGCTGATCTTGGCAATGACGATCTGCTGCGAGAAATCTGCGACGCCGCGGAGTTTGTCGCCGTGGAAACAGAATACAGCCGCGGCTTGCTCACGGAGCGCTGCCCGAACGCGGCCGGGAAAATTCATCGCGTCTACAACGGGATGGACCTCGATAATTTCCCCTCGCGCGCAGTCATGGCGCCGCGTGCCGGGCGCGTTCGGATTGTGAGCGTCGGGCGCCTGGTCTCGTTCAAGGGATTCGAATATCTGATCGAAGCTTGCGAGCAACTCCGGCAGCGGAGCGTCGATTTCAATTGCGAAATTATTGGCGATGGGCCGCTGCGGAAAAGCCTGCAACGACAGATCGACGAGTTGCGGTTGGGATCGCTCGTGACGTTGACGGGTGCGCTGCCGCAAGACCGCGTGATCGAAGAGTTGCAGCAAAGTGACATCTTTGCCCTGGCGGCGACGACTGACGAGAACGGAGCCAGCGATATCTTTCCGACAGTGATTCTCGAAGCGATGGCCTCCGCACGCCCGGTCGTTTCGACGATTCTGGCCGGCATTCCTGAATCGGTCGTCGACAAGGAAACCGGTTTGCTGGTCCCGGCGGGCGAAAGCGGCTTGTTCGCAGACGCGCTCGAATTACTCTGCCGAAACGGCGAGCTGAGAGCACGGTATGGCGCGGCCGGCCGGAAACGGATCGAGGAACACTTTCAGGTGGAGACGACCGTGCAGCCGCTGATCGCGCTCCTGCAAAAACATGGGCGGACCGCGCCAGCGGCGAAGACGACTTCCGATCGGCCACAACCTGGCATCGCCTATCTGATCGACCGCTGGCCCGACGAGTGCCTGCCTTCGCTGGAAACCGAATTAGTCGAACTCGGAAAGCGGAACTGCGAAGTGACCGGGTTTGTTTGCGAGTTCTCGAATGACCGCCGGCTGACGCAGGCCATGACGGACCTCGCCCCGCAACTGGAGTTTCTTCCCGATGCCATGGCGATCGAGGCGGAATGGCAATCGAACCGCGAACTGGTCCTGGCGCTGGAAGACGATCGCGCGAACGAATCCCATCGCGCGCCAGTCGATCTTTTTTTGCGGCAGGCCCGTTTTGCGCTCACCTTGCGGCGGATGTTTGCCCCGCGAAATATTGTCCACGTGCATGCCACCAGCTCGCGCGCGTTGATCTGTGGAGTGTTGTTAAAAAAGATCATGGGCGTGACGTTGAGCGCGTCGATCGAAGCGAAGCCGGCGATTTCGCGAGAGGCAATCGCGAGCGCGTTGCGCCACGCGGTGGGCGGGAGAATCGCCGACCGGAAGTTGAGCGAACAAATCGGCCGCCCTTTTGTTTTCGATCGCGCCGGTTCGAACCAGGTCTGGGTGCGAAGCCTGCGCTGGTTGAAGCCGGTCAGCCGGATTGATCTGACGCGTGGCGCCGGTTTTTGGCAGGAATGGGCCGATCAGCTCCAGGCCTGGCGCGCGGACGCGTGACTTCTCTTTTCGCATGAACAAAAAAGCTATCCTCCTCGCGGGCGGCGCCGGAACCCGGCTCTATCCGCTCACCAAGATCGTCTGCAAGCAACTGCTGCCGGTTTACGACAAGCCGATGATCTGTTATCCGCTCGCCACCTTGATGCTGGGCGGATTGCGCGACGTCCTGATCATCTCCACGCCCAAAGATCTCCCGATGTTGGAGGATTACCTCGGCGATGGCACTCGGCTCGGCATCCAAATCAAATATGCTGCGCAACCGAAACCGGACGGAATTGCCCAGGCGTTTTTGATCGGCGCGGATTTTCTCGGCGGCGCGGGCGCGTCGCTGATTCTGGGCGACAATATTTTTTACGGGAAACTCGACTTCTATCGCGAAGCGCTCGCGATCGAACATGGGGCATGCATTTTCGGATATCAGGTGCGCGATCCAGAACGCTACGGAGTCGTAGAATTCGGTTCCGATGGGCGAGCGATCAGCCTCGAAGAGAAACCGAAGCAGCCGAAAAGCCACTTCGCCATTCCGGGCCTTTACGTTTACGACGAACGGGTGGTCGAATTCTGCCGGCAACTCAAACCATCGGCGCGCGGCGAATTGGAGATCACGGATTTAAATTCTGTTTATCTCGATCGCAATGAGCTGCACGTAAAATTGCTGAGCCGCGGGATGGCGTGGCTCGATACGGGAACGCAAACGAGCTTGCTCGAAGCGGGAAATTACATCGCGACGATCGAGCATCGCCAGGGGTTGAAGATCGCGTGTCTGGAAGAAGTCGCGTATCGCATGGAGTTCATCGATCAGGCGCACCTCGAAGGCATTGTTGATGGGTTGCCGAAGGGCGAATACCGCGAGTATCTGCGGCTCGTTTGCGCGGAGGGCCCGAGCGCCCATCATCCCGAGCCAACGGCGTGATTCCGTTGTAGCCACGGCCCTGTGGGCCGTCCGCGATCGCGTGTCGTTTACCAACGGCCCACAGGGCGGTGGCTCCAAGCGATAAGAGCTATCGCACCATTGAGGGAGATCGGTTCCAGGTTTCCAGCACCATCGTAAAAGCTTCGGGCGAAAGTCGAAGGTTGCCGGAGAACGGTCCCTCTAACGCAGCGATAATAAAGAGGCCCAAGCCAATCGAAGCCGCAAGCAGCGTAGTTATGACGCCATGGGCGATTACATTCTTAAGCCCGAAGAGAAAACTGAAGCCGATGGTTATCACAGCCCCGGCGATCAGGACAAACCAAAGCGGTTTGGGCAAAGAAGAGCGCGCGGCTAAAAGGCGCCCGCGCCGGGCATCGTCGAGATCCGCCAGCGTGTCGACGATTTTACCAAAGATGATCTGCTCCCGCTCCGTGTGGGGATCGAGTCCCTGGCCCTCCCGCCAGATCTCCAAAAGTTGATCGTGCGCCTTCAGACTCGGCTTTCCGTTGTCCATGAGAGGCCATTCTTCATTGATCACCAGCTCGCAGTATTTTTCCAAGGATAAGCTGAAGGCAGTCTGCTGGTTCGCGGGAAGGCCTTGGGCCAAACGATGAAGGTCGGAGAGTTGGGAGGCTTCCCGGTCAGCGATGATCTCGGCATCATGAATTGTTCCCATAAGACCACGACCGAGAAACCGAGAATCACCGCGTAAATCGTCCCCAGAACTCCGTAGATAAAACCGGCTATTTCCTTGTGGCCTTCCATCACCTCATAGGGCGCAAACCTGCGCACCAGCCACATGCCGAGCAGGGCAAGCAAAACGCTTCCCCCGATGTAGAACAAACCGGCGGAAAAAAGTTGCATCGCGTTTGCGGCCTGAGCCGTTTTCGAGATCAGACCTGCACAGGTCAGGATTTGGTAGCCGCCCGTTTCGAGGGGTTGCTAAGAAACTCTTTGTAGGCCACCTGGATAAATTTGATCAGGTCCTTTGATTCCTTCGGCGCGGCTTTTCCTGTGACGCATTCGAGGACGTGAGCAATTACCCGGTGCAGATCGTTCACGGGTGGAGCTTTGGCGGGGGCGGCGATCTGCAAGGGTGTGACCATCGGAATGTCAGTCGTGCGCGGAGCATCCAGGGTAAGCAAACCCGAAAAATCCGGGGCGGCCTTGTCCCTCTCGGTCAGGTATCCCGGCAGCTTGAAGCAGTTTTGGACCGTCTTAATGACAGAGGTGTGGTCGAAGGGGACGTAGCCGCCGGGTCTCGCGATAACTCCTCTCTTAATATAAGGATTGATCACCACGCAGGGCACGCGCACTCCGAAACGATTGAAAAGAAAACCGTCCTGACCAGGCGGATTAGCGGGGTCCGGATTCTTAGCACCGCCGGGAGGCGCAACATGGTCGTAACAACCGCCATGCTCGTCGTAGGTAATGACAAGCAGGACGTTCTCGAACGCCGGCGACGCTTTCACCATGTTGTAGATGTCGGCGATGAGCTGCTCACCCATTCGGATGTCGGACGGCGGATGCTGATCATTCTGAGTAGGGCCACCGTAGTTCGGCTCCAGGAACGAGTAACTCGGCAGAGCTCCGCTCTTACACTTCGCCTCGAAATCGGTCAGTGTGCCGAAATTACCGTCAAAGCGCGGGTCGTGCAGCTTCGTCATGATGAGCCGCGTGAGCGAAAAATGATCTTTGCCGAATTTCCCGAGGATATCCTTCCCGCTGGCGAACGCGTTGTTGCCGAAAATGCCCCAGCTCAGATCCGTTCTTCCACCGTCGATGGCATCCTGGATTTGATTGAAGATGGTCTTCGCATCGCACTGGACTTCCGGACTGTTGTTCACATGGCCGGTGGAAGTAGCGGCGTGGATGAAGTCGCGATTGGGAATGGTCTGGCTCGGGATCGAGCAATGATAATGATCGCAGACCGCGAAGCTGCGCGCCAGTTCGCTTAGCACCGGCGTTTGTTCCGGCGTGTAGCACTTCATGATCGAGCGCGGGTTACCCGGCTCGTCACCGAAACTGTAGGTCCCGTATAGCATCGCGTTCTGGTAGTTCTGGACGAAGCCCATGTTGGTCGGCGGTGGCGGGTACTGCAGCGGCACATTGTACTGTTGAAACAACTGGTGATTGGTATCCTTGAATCCCTCCCCCGGGTCGGGCCTGGGAAGGGTGAAATCAACCGGGTTCGGAACCACCTTGCCGTACCTCGTTTTCGGTTGACCGTTTTTCTCGATCGGCGCTTTTTCGATAAACGGGATTCCATCCGCATCGAGATTATCCAGCGGATTCCACAAGTCCCATGTCAGTCCTTCAAAGTGCTGGCTGTCCGGCGGCGCCTGGTCCGCATAGAGCCAGCCCAGCAGGTTATCGAACGACCGGTTCTCCAGCATCAAGACAACCACGTGCTTGATGGTCGTCTGCAGCTTTGCGGGATTAGGTTGTAAGGGGGCTTGCATGAGCTCGTCTTCTGATCGGCAAGCTTTTAGGGTTGCTTATTAGGTGGGGCGGTTCGACCCCGGGCGACAGGCTTAATAGGAGCCTTATACTGGCTTGCCCAACTACCTTGCAGCTTGGCGTTCTTCACATTGAAGAAGTTCTGTAAGGCGATGGCCACCTGAAAGGAAAAATCCGTGGAGTAGGTCTGAGGGTTCATCGAAGTGGCGCACTCGATATTCTGGAACCACTTCATCCATTCCTCCGACCCTCCTTTGGCAGGCGGCAACAGTCCACCATCCGGAACCGAACTGTCGGGAACAAGGGAAGTAGCCTGGGGATATTGCGCCGTGTTGTGACACGACAGGCAGGAGACCGTGTTTAAATCGGCCGGGCCATTCAACCGGCCATTCCAGCCAAGATGTTGCGGCGGCAGCATCTTACTGTCAAAGATCACGGTTTCCTTGAGGTCTTTGTTCACCATGGTTTTCATGGGCGGAAACGGGTTTGTCTTGTTGACCTTGTTATCAGGATCATTGCCCCACATTAGTCCTACCGGGACGAGGTTCATGAACTTGTTCGGGTTATTTACCTTTCCGTTATAGACAAAGGTCCCAAAGATCCAGCCCGTCCCTTGTGGGTTCTGCGGGCTTCGATCCGCCCGCGGATCACGAACGGAAATGTCCATCTGCAGCAAGTTCACAGTGCTCACGATTCGATTCGACGAGATCCAGAAATTTTCGGTGATAAAGGCCTTCCATTGCAGCGGGTTCTCGAGGTACTCCACCTTATCAATCCCTTTCGGCGCATCGGTGAACAACAGCTTCGCGAAAACGGTTCCGCGGGGAAAACCACCTTTGGGATATCTTTTGTCGAGAACTTTAGGATCCGGATTCTCGGGATTCTTCCACATTCGGCCCATTGCGTAGCCGGCCATGTCATTGACCAAGGTGACGGCATAGACGGAGTAATCACCCGCAACTCCCAGGAGGTTTGGCCCCAGTTGTCCGGCGCCCACCGGCGCTTCCTTGATGAGACCGTGAAAGCCTTCAGTCCCGCCGTTCGGGGGATAGGCGCCCGGCCCGGTCGTAGTCGGATGGAGCCACGGAATGTGGTACCACTGGCGAATCTTGTTCTTGAATGGATCCCAGTCCGGCAAGTTTCCTTCGAAGGCGTAATCGCGGACCGCTTCGATGTACCTCTGAGGCTCCTTCTTAAAGTCGATCTCAAGGAATTTCGGCAATTCTTTCGGCTCCTCGGTCGGGAAATCCGCTTTCAAACGAAAGATCGGCTGGTCGGAATACGAAGCAAAATATTCCGAGGAACTCACCATGAATCCAAAGTCGGGGAAGCCATTTCTCTCGTGATTCATCTGGTGGGCCGCTAGAGTGGTCACTGCGGCAGTCGCCGGGGCAACTACTGGGGTCGTCACGGGGGCGGTCACTGGGGTCGGCGTCTGCGCCGAAACCTCAAAGCTTCCGAGCGGACTGTAACTCAAGAGAGCTAAGAGAGAGAAGATTCGTTTCATAGGAATTGTCAGGTTGCTTGCGTTTGTTTAGTGGTTGTCGCTATCGCCCTTTTGCCTTGGCCCCCGGTAAGTCGTTCACGAAATCTTTATCGGTCACTTCACAGGCATGCCGCACCTCCTGCACCGTGGCCGGCGCGTCGAAGCGGAAGAGCGGGGCGAGCCCGCGCTCGACCCGCGAGGCGCGGATGGCTGCCTTCATGGCGAAGAAAACACTGTTAGCCAGCACGAGCGGAGGCTCGCCGACTTCCTTCGCGGAGAAGATGTCGTTTGGATCCTCGGGAATGTTCTTCACCAAGTCTCTGGGAAACAGATAGGTGTTCATCTGCAGCGGGATAGTGGTCACCGCCGGAATCTTGTAGCGCCAGGTGTTAGTGGTATTAAGCCGCCCTTTTTCTTCGCCGCTAGTTTCGAACACCAGCTTCTCGGTCAACAAATAACCGATGCCTTGGACGAATGCTCCTTCCACTTGTCCGATATCAAGCGCGGGGTTCATGCTCCAACCCATGTCGTAGACAATGTCGGAGCTAAGGATTTTTACCTCACCGGTAAGTACGTCGATTTCCGCCACCGAGCAGGCCGCGGAGTAAGTAAAGCCTACGAACGAATCTACGCCGCCGCCCAGGTGCGCGTCCTTAATGCGCTCAATGCCGGGAATATCCGGCTGGTCTGCCTCGGTCTTAAACGTCATCGCCGGTACCGGGACTTCGCCGCCGTGAATTTTCGCGGTGAAGGAAGCGACAAGGTTGACACGTTTCGCGTAGGCGATCTGGATCAGGAACTGCCAGATCATTGCCTTGCGTCCGTTAGGTCCTTCAACGGTCGCGGACCAGCCACCCTGAGCGCCGTAATTCCAGAAGTCGATGCCCTGGCCCTTGCACCAATCTTCCCCGTTTTCCTTCAGCAACTCATAGCCGAACTCCATTATCCGGGCGCGCAACTGCTGGCAGGTCTGCTTCACTGCCTCGCAAGCGTACGGCGTGCCGGTGGATCCACCCGTGCTGGTCGGATTCGGGGTGATGCCGGTGTTGGCGTTGTCGATAAAGATCATTTCCATCGGTATGCCCAGGACATAGGCGGCGACCTGCTGCGCCTGGGTGACAAGGCCCTGCCCGATCTCGACCCCGCCTTGATGGATAACGACCGTGCCGTCGGACTGATTGACGACGACGATCGCGGCGGATTGCTCCAGCAGAGTTAGATTGTAACCGGAGCCGTACTTCACCGGAATGATGGCGATGCCTTGCTTGCGCCACTTGTTTTCCCTGTTGAACTTTTCGACTGCCTTATACTTCTCTTCGAACTTGGAGACCTCTTTCACGTAGTCCCACACCTGCTTCATGTAGCAGTAGGAAAGCGCCTGGCCAAACGGGGTGACGTCCCCTCGGTCGTAGAGATTTTTTTCGCGTAAGTCTTCCGGCCGCATCCCGATGGCAACCGCGGCATCGTCGATCGCGTTTTCGACCATGTTCTTGCCCTGGACGTCGCCGAAGGCGCGCATCGCGGTGCTCGGCGCGGTGTTTGTCCGGCAGACATCGATCTGGCTCTGGAAATTCGCCACGCGATAGGCGTTGTCGGTCCGCAACTGGATGCAGTTCGAGACGATGAAGGAGCAATCATAGAAGGCCCCGCCGTCGCCCCACATCTTTAACTGGAAGCCGTGGATGATTCCCTTGTCATCGACCGCGATTTGATATTGTCCGTAGTAACCGTGGCGCTTCCCGATCATCGCCGTGTCTTCGTCGCGCGGGACGGCGACGCGGACGGGATACTTAGTGGCCTTGGCGGCGACGGCCGTCGGGCCGGTGATAAAGCGCGTTTGTTCGGTCTTACCCCCGAAACCTCCACCAACGGGAGGTACATCGATTTCCACTTGATGGTACTGCAAGCCGAGCGCCATCGCGGTCGTCGCGTGCATCGCCATCGGGCTCTGGGTTGATGGCAACATGGTGATCCGGCCTTCGTCGGTGGGAATGGCGACGCAGGCCTGGGTCTCCATGTAAAAGTGCACTTGTCCGCCGTTGAGCTGCGAGTTCTCGACGACAATGCAGGGCACGTTGTCCACCGTCGCCTTACGTTTGCGAATGGCGCGATCGAGCGGCTCTTTTTCCACTACCCAATCAAACTGGCTGCCGGGCCTGGTGATCTTCCAAATGTGCGAAGCGTAAGGAACTGCCTTTGGCGCGTCCGGGAAAATGCTGCCCATCTTGATCGCATCGAGGAGATCGAGAACGGGCTCGCTCCATTTTCCGGTCCATGGTTTACCCGGCTTGGAGTAGGCGACGCACTGTGCCGACACGTAAGCCGCAATTCGGATCGCTTCCTGTTCGCTCGTCGCCAGCACCATCGCGATCGATTGGCCAACGTAACTGACCAGATCCACGGCGAAGAGAGGCTGGTCGAGACCCATGCCCTGGAGATTGATGCCGCCGTTCTTGATGTTCTCCTGCGTGATAAGATCGACAAAGGAATGTGCGTAACCTTTTAGATGATTGCGCAGAACCGGCGCGGTAACGCCCTTATCGTTACCGGGAATCACAAAGCGATAGTTCATGAGCGCACGCCGGCTCTGCACGAACGCACCGTTGGCAGTGCGCGGTGGCACCGCCAGCTCTTGCGTGTAGTGGAGCTGACCCGACGTCTGATACATCGCGGTGACCTTGATATAAGGTTGCGTGACGGGCGCCTTGAACTCCTGCGGCTGGTAATGCTGCGTGCCTGTGCTCTCCGGCCAGTTGCCCCACGTGATTTCACTGCAGGACTTCACGTTGTCCGGTACCGCGACGCCTTTGCTCACAAGCGCGTTGACAATCGCCTTGTAGAGGAAAGAGACGGCGAGCTGTCTGCGGTATTCCGCGGTAAACCCCTCGTTAGGCACTTCCTTCATCCGCTCTGCCCAACGATTCAGTTCGGCATCGACTTCATTCGCGAGGATCTTCGAGAGTGGGCCGAAGCTTCCGAGGGTCAGTTCCCTGCCGACCATCGCAGCCTCAGTCTTACGGGCGCGCCACGGATAAGGCGCGATGCCGCCGAACACGAGCGTGGCGGAATCGACGGCGAGCTTCTTGCCAAAGGTGAAGCGCGTCGTCGCGTTCACGATGCTGTGCGCGTTGACTTCGCGGAGCGCGACCTTCTGCGCGAGCACCGGTTCCTTCGCATCGCCCAACGGCAACGCGTAGGAAGTAAGCACGATCCGGTCGGCGAGCGCTGGGTCTTTCACGACCGCGGCAACGAGCTCTGCGGCAGTCCCAGTTCGCTGCTCGAACTCGCCGTTAGACTCCAGCATGAGATAGCTAACCGTTGCCTCGACCGCGACTAACGCCGTAAACAAGTCCGACGGGAACGGTTCGCCGGTGCCCATGGGAATATGCTTCAGGACCATCATCGTGTTGCCACCAAGCGAGGCAGCATTGCGGACGATGCGCCCTGCCGTGCGGCGGGCCATGAAGTCCAGCGCACCAAGCGCCGTCGTTTCGCCAGGTTTCATCCG
>JBEEHU010000068.1:0-13437 GCA_041167565.1 Verrucomicrobiota bacterium
AAGAGTCGATCGCGTAGCGGCGGTCGTGGCCGAGGCGGTCGGTCACGAACGAAATCAAACTCTCTGGCTTGCCAAGTTTCCGCAGGATCGCCCTCACGGTTTCGATGTTCGGCATCACGCTGTCGCCCCCGAAATTGTAAACAGCGCCGGGCTTGCCTTCGAAGAGCGCGGCCACGATCCCGGCGCAATGGTCTTCGACGTGGATCCAGTCGCGCACGTTCATCCCGTCGCCATACACCGGCAGCGGATCGTCGCGCATGGCGTTGATGATCATGAGCGGGATCAATTTCTCGGGGAATTGATACGGGCCGTAGTTGTTCGAGCAACGGGTCACGATGACTTCCTGCCCAAAGGTCTTGTGGCAGGCGAGCGCGAGGAGGTCGGCGCCGGCTTTGCTCGCGGAATAGGGCGAGCTCGGCTCGAGCGGTGATTGCTCGGTGAACTTCCCGGTCTCGCCTAACGACCCGTAAACTTCGTCGGTCGAAATCTGGATGAAACGCTGGACGCCGTGGCGCCGGGCGCAATCGAGCAGGATGCTGCTGCCGACGACGTTGGTGTGGATGAAATTCAGCGGGTCGTTGATGCTGCGATCGACGTGGGATTCAGCGGCGAAGTTCACCACCGCATAAAATGGGTGCTCGCTCATGAGCGCATCCATCTGGTCGGCATTGGCGATATCGGCTTTGAAAAATTCGTAGCGCTCTCCATGTTCCTCCGCGACGCCGTCCAGGTTCGCGAGGTTCCCGGCATAAGTCAGGACATCCACATTGGTCACCGAAGCCGGCTTGTAATGTTGCAGAATATACCGAATAAAGTTGCTCCCGATGAATCCACAGCCACCGGTAACGAGAATGCGCATCGAAGCGCCTACTAGCAGCGGAGCCGAGCCCGCGCCAGCAGTTTCTGCCGATCTGGGCGACGTCTGGAGGCAGCGCACGGCGGAAATCGATTGGACGCCCTGGATAATCGTTGGGCTCGGCGCTTTGCTCCGCCTCCTGTTGCTCGGAATCAAGCCTCCCCACTTCGACGAGGGGATCAACGGCTGGTTCGTCGACCAGATGGTAAAGAACGGCTTCTATCGCTACGACCCGACGAATTACCACGGACCGCTGCACTTCTACATCCTGTTGCTTTCGCAGACACTGTTCGGCCGAAATCTCTGGGCCATTCGGCTGCCCGTCGTGCTCGCCAGCATTTTTTGCGTGCATCTCACGATGAAGTTCGAGCCGTTCGTCGGCCGCAGCGTCAGCCGGCTCGCCGCCCTGGCCATGGCGGTTTCGCCGGGCTTTGTTTTCTACGGCCGCTATTCCATCCACGAAGTCTGGCTTCTCCTCTTTTCCATGCTCTTCATCCTGGGCCTTCTCGGGCTCTGGCAACGCGGGACGGTGAATTACCTTTGGTGCGCGGGAATGGGTCTTGCCGGCATGATACTAACGAAGGAGACCTACATCATCCATGTCGGTTGTGCCGCGGTGGCAGTGCTGGTCACCTGGATTTCGCACAAGATCGCGCGCGTCCACGATGCAGCCCCGGCCCGGCAGACGTGGACTTATGTCGATGCGGCGATGGTCGCCGGGACCGGAGCTGCGCTAATTATCTTCTTCTATTCGGGGACCTTCTTTAACTGGGCGGGAGTCATAGGTCTTTTCAAGACCTTCGACGCCTGGTTCAAGACGGGAAGCAACGGCAACGGACACGAGAAGGAGTGGTACTACTGGCTCATGCTCGTGGCGCGCTACGAGCAACCCATCCTGCTTGGGCTTGGCCTTTCTCTCCTTTGCCTATTCCTGAAGAACGTTAGCTTGCGTTATCTCGCCATCTACGGGGGCGGCACGCTCATCGCTTACAGCATTGTCAAATATAAGACGCCGTGGTGCATCATAAGCTTCGTCTGGCCATTTCTATTTCTGTTTGCGGCGATGCTGCACTTCATCCCCCTGACGTATCGGAAAGCAGGTTATCTCATGGCGGGAATCTTCCTCGCTACGTCGCTCGGTTTGAGCGTCCGATTAAACTACTTCCATTGCACAACCGACACCGAGCCGTACGTTTATGTGCAGACTTATAACGATGTCTGGAAATTGACCAAACCGTTGTTACGCATGGCCAAAGCTAATCCGACCTACTACCAGCTCGTGGGCCATCTGATCCGGACCAGCACCTATCCTTTGCCCTGGATGCTTGGTGATTTTACGAAGGTTGGCTACTACGAGAATAATAATCTGCCGGATAAAGTCGACGCCGACTTTCTTGTCGTGCAGGAAGACAAGATCGAGGAAGTTGAAGCGAAGCTTCAGGGCACCTATTACACTGAGCCGTTCACCATCCGGCCTTACCAGGATACCTCGAAGCTTTACTTCAGCGCGAAGGTCTTCGGGAAACTTTTCCCAGGGCGCGTTCCGGAATTCACCGGGAAGCAACCACCACACTAAGAGGTGGGAATATGGGGATGAAGTGGCTGTCGGCAGGACTTACCTTTCTTAATGCTGCGACGGTTTGCGGTCTGTTGACCGGAATGGTGGCGCGAGGCCTGGGCAAGCCTTCCGCGATTTTCTCGGTAGCAGTAGGTCTGATCGCCGCGGCTGTCGCTTATTGGGTTACTACCGCGGATGCGCCACCGCACCCGACGCCACCCGAACTGCCGACGCCCCCGGACTCGGCGGGCAAGCGTTCCCGCGCGCGTGCTTTACGCGCCGCCGTCGCTCCGGTGGTGATATCACCGCGTCAACGTTACCGGTCGATCTGGCTTTGGCTCCTGGTGGCTTGTTTCGCGGTTTTCGCCTTCCGGTCCTTCTGCTGGCTGTTGTACTTCGATAATAACGAGCTAAAAGTTCAATCTCCGAACAACCTGGGGGACCTTTCTCTTCACCTGACTTACATAAAGACTTTCGCGAGCGGGCTCCCGCTGTGGCCGGACAACCCCATCTACGTCTTCAGTAAACTCCGGTACCCGGCGGGCATTGACTTGTTCAATGGACTGCTCAGCTGCCTGGGAGTGGATATCATCCGAGGCCTGGTCTGGACGGGTCTGCTCGCCTCGGTCGCGACCTGTTATGCGTTGTATCGCTGGGCCGGCGGCTTCGGTATCGCCGCGTTCCTTTTCAATGGCGGCGTCGCCAGTTATCAATTTTTCCAGACTTACAGTTTCGAGGATTATCAAGGCGCCAACACAATTGCATGGAAGAGCATTCCTCTGGCAATGTTCGTTACGCAACGGGGTCTGCTCTATGCTCTCCCCGCCGGGCTTCTTCTCCTCTATCAGTGGCGCGCCCTCTTCTTCCCAGAATACCAGGGAGCGGCGCTTTCCAAACCGCCCTCTTCTTCATCTTCCTCGTCAAACGATTCCGAAGCCGCAGCTCCCGCAAAGGCTCCGCTCCCCTTCTGGCTCGAGTTGTCGCTCTACGCGACCATGCCCCTTTTCCATGTCCATACCTTCATTGCTCTGACTATTGTTCTTGTCTTCCTCTTTCTCTTCGGCGACGCCGCCGCCGGCAAGCGGCTGATTTTTCTCGTGGGCGGAGCCTTGGTGCCCGCCACTTTCTTTGTGTGGGTAATAAGCGATAATTTTCACGCCAGCTCTGTCATGGAATGGAAGCCGGGCTGGGTCCAGCAGCAGGGCGAGTTTGCCATGACCTTCCTGCAGTTCTGGCTGGTTAATTTCGGCGCGTGGATTCCACTCGTGGCATTCTTTGTCGGCATAACTGGCCTGAGCGCCTGGAAGAGTTATGAGACCTCCGGCTTTAAGGTGCCGGCTGGACTGGCCTTTCTTATTCCGGCAGCGGCGACTCTTCTCCTCGTCTATTCCATCAAGGTCGCCTTAGGGCAGGCGCACCATGGGAAAATAGCAATCTGGCTCTACTTCGTCATCGTCCCGCTTCCGATGGTTATCGGGATAACCGCCTTAATGGCCTGGAAAAGATACCAAACCTGCGATTTCAAGCTGCCGGCTGCCGTGGCTTTTCTGCTCCCCGCTATCGCGATTTTCTCGCTCGGTTATCTGGTAAAGACGGCGCCGTGGGAGTGGGACAACATCAAAATAATAGTCTGGGCCTATTTCATTATTCTACCCTTCCTTTGGACCGACTTGATTTCGCATTGGCCATTACCTCTGCGAACGGTGATTTGTGTCGCCTTATTCGTCTCGGGCTTCATCACTCTCGTCGGCGGCCTGGCGGCGGGAAAAGAAGGATTCGGCTTGGTCGAACGCGGGGAGCTGGACGCGGTCGGAGTCACCGTGCGCAAATTGCCGGCCGACGCGCGCTACCTGGGTTTTCCGACCTTCAATCATCCAGTGCTCCTTCAGGGACGGATGATGGTCCTTGGTTATCCGGGCCACCTTTGGACGCAGGGCTTCAATTACTCGAAGGAGTTCGACAAACTGACGTCATTGATGAAAGGCGAGCCGGGCTGGAAGGCCGCGGCGCATTCCTTGCAGGCGCGGTATTTGTTCTGGGGACGGGAAGAGAAAATCGCTTACCCGGTCAGCCGGCGACCATGGGAAGCGGAATCAAAGTTGATCGCTGCCGGCACCTGGGGAGCTATCTACGATCTGGAATCCCCGAACGATTCGCGGTTGCCTCGGACAGCTCCTTCCCCCGGCCAATAAACGAAAATTTTCCGGCGGATGCTCCCGTGAATCGAGCACGAGCTGCCGCGCCTTGATCTTTTGCGCGACGAAATAGGGAACACCGCGGTGGTTTCCCAGGTGCCGCCGGTGCAGGAACACAAGAAGTTTCTCGTCGCGATGTTCGCGAAAATATCCAGCGACGCGTTCGGCCGCGTATTCTTCGCGAAGTGATGCGGTTTCAGATTCGGCGCGCAACGCGATGAACTGCGCGCCGCGCTTTGTCGCCTCGCGCAGAAAAACCCGGCAAGTTTCACTTTCGCGGGGGCCGCCGTGCAGGTGCAGCCGTCCAATGGCCTCAACCGGCAATGGTTGATCGCTCCATTGATTGAGGACCGATTGTTCTTCGCCACCAATGAGGTCCCAACCCAGGGCAAAGCGGCCTCCGTTGCGCTGCAGCGTTTCCACCAGTTTCCAGGAAGCTTCCGAATTCCGGGGCGGCCCGACCAGTTCGCTCGGAAAATAAATGATGTCTGCGTTTTCGATGAGCAGCGCGAATTTGTCCTCGGCCCCGGAATCCGCCGCCGAATCAATCGCCGCGTGTCGTGGCAAAGCCGGTTGCCGCGAAAAAAAAGCGCAGCTCGAACAAGCAATGAGAAGAAGACAAAGAACGAAGGCTGTGATGAAAGAAGGGACCCGAGGAGCCGCCTTCATCCCTCCATCCTGCGGCATCATCCTTTTTCGACCACCAACTCCTTCTGCGCCGCGCACTCCACGCTTGGCGGCCGGTGAAAGCGCCGGCGCGCGCGGAAGCCGGCAGCAAGGATTCGGCAACCGATCAGGAAAGTCCGCCGCCAGGTTACGCCGGAAACTTTTTGTTCGCCCGCCAGGCGTGGGCGCTCGCGGGCGGACACCTCGATGATGGCCGCGCCCAATCGCGCCGCCGCTATTTGGGGTTCAATCGTCCACCCAAACTTCATTTCTCGCGGTGCGATCGCTTCGAATAACTTGCGATCGATCAAGCGGACGGGCGCGAGATCCTGAAACCAGCGGCCGGCCAGCACTCCGCACCAGAGCGCGACGGTGAAATTCGCGATGACGTGCGAAATGCGCATCGTCCGCCAGTTGCTCACCTGGCCCGTGCGTGCACCGAGGACGAAGGTGTAGCCTTGCTCATAAGCCGTCACGAGTTTGGCCACATCCCGCGGATCGCTGGCGCCATCGGCTGCGAGAAAAATGTAGGCGCGCACCGAGGGCAGAATCTCTCCGACCAAATCGATCGCGCTCTGGCAACCATAGCCATATCCGCGCTGGTGGGTTTCTGCGACTAACGCGCCGCGCGCGCGCGCCAGCTCCGCCGTCTTGTCGGAAGACCCGTTCACGCCGAGGACGGCAATAAATTTTTCGGGATCGAGCACGGCCGAGATCTCATCGAGCACCTGGCCAATGCAGGCCCCTTCATCGCAAGCCGGAATGATGAGGGCGAACTGGCCTTGAAATGTCGGACGCGGGTCTTGCACGATTGTTAGAGGTACCCAACGATGCGCTATTCCGGGCCCGGCGCAAAATTCGCCGCCACGCTCAAAACGAGCTGGCCTTCCGCGACTGCGATTCCCTTCACCCTCGCCGCCACTTTGAATTGCACCATGCCTTCCATCTCCCCCATCTTTTCCACCCGCAGATCGACCTGTTCCTCCGGCCGAATCGCCTGGAGAAACTTCATGGTCCGGATCGCCGAGAGCAGGAATAACGGCCTCGCGTTTTCCGGATAACCGGAGGCAGCGGCGATGCCGGCGGTTTGGGCGAGAGCCTCGGTAATGATGACCCCGGGAACGAGCGGATTCCCCGGGAAATGCCCCGCAAACATCGGATCCTCGGCCGCGAAAGAAGTCGTCGCTTCAACCGAACGGCCAGGATCGCAATTGATCACCTCGCGGACAAAAACAAACGGCGGCCGATGGGGTAATCCAAGAAAGTGACGAGTGACATGTGACATGTGACGAGTTCCTGCAGCGGCCTTTTGCTCGTCACTCGTCACTTGTCACACGTCACTTCCCCTTCACCCGTTTACGAAATAGACAAACTTCCAACTGCCCTTCACGCGGGCAACGCCGATCCGGTAACCGTCGTAATTGAGCGCTTCGTTGGCGAACTGCGGAGGCGAAACCCAGAACTCCCCCTTCTTTGCGAATTTCTCAGTGGTGATGATGGCTTCGAGCTCCGGCCAGAGATTGTTCTCGTCCCAATACTTGAAGACGCCATCGCCCGATTTCTCGGGATTGAGGCTGTAACCAAAATCTTCGCTCATCATTCCCGCCAACGTATTCACATCATGGGCCAGCACCGCCCGTTTGAGCCGGCCGACGAACGCCTGGAAATCGACATCCGAATTTTCCTCGCGCAGGTCCGCCTTCGCCCGCTTGTCTATCGCCGGCTTTTTGTCCTTATCCTTTTTCGATTTGAACATGCCACAGCCGCTGACGCCGATCGCGCAGGCAAGCAAGAGAACGCTGATTTTTTTCATGTCAGTCCTCTTTTGTCAGGTTTGCCGCTCAGAAGCAAAGCGAGAATAGAGAGAACGCAGCGAGAATGGAGCAGGCGGCGTTCGAAGTGTCATCCGAGTCGCGCAGACGGCGAGGGACCTTGCAGCGCTCTATCCCCTATCCTCCATCTTCTATCCTCCATCCTCGCTTCCGCCTGCGCAGCGGGTGGGCCACGAAGACAAAGTAAATCGTGCTCATCAAATCGACGAAACTGCATGGCGGATTGGTCACGCGGAGCGGACCCGTTCGCAGGGCGGCCAGCACGCTTTCGACCGTTAGTTCAGCCGGACGCAGAAGGGTGGTGTAATTCGACCCGAAGGCATGCAGGCGATGCGCGTCGGACGTGGCGATGAGCGGCTTCTGGAAACGGGTGGCGGCTTCCGCTGCCCGCCGGTTCGGATTGAAAAAGCGGCCCCAGAAATGACAGAGCTCGATCGCGTCGAAACAATCGATTTCCTCGACCAGTTTTTCGCCGATCGAACCGCCGAGCACGTAAAACGGATGCGGCGCGATCGTGAAAAGCGATGGCCCGCGGCGCGATCGGAGTTGTCGCAGATCATCGAAGTTCCGCAGGGCCGCGACTTCGGTGGCAGTCACGTTCAGGAGAATGGCATCCGCGCCTTCGAGCCGCACTTCCGCCGCCGGAATAATCAGGATGCCCATGCGGGCCGCGTCTGCGAAAACCTCAGCGCGCTCGAAAACCGCGTCGTGCAAAGTGATCGCGAGCACGCGAAAGCCCAGGGCGCGCGCGCGTTCGAGAAGTTCGTGCGCTGAGTAATCGAGCGCGTCCTTGGGATCATCGAGCGTGTGGATATGAAGATCGACCTTGATCCAATCGTCATCGGACATGCGCCGCGAATCTACATCGCCATCCTCAATCCTCCATCCTCGCCCCATCCTCGTGCCTTCTTGCTTTCCTGATTAAGATCTGGCGGACGCGCTCCGGTGGTGAAGTGCATCCTTCTGATCGTCCAAGGTGCGGATATGAAGATCGACTTTGATCCATTCTCCACCATCAACGCCCAGCGACATCCGCGAATCTATCCGCAGATTGCGGAGACTTCGCAATTGAATCTGGAAACCAGGAAACCAAGATTCAGACCCCAACTGCCCTTTCCTTTCGTGGCTTTCTGGTTTCCAGATTATTCTCTCTTCGGCGTCTTCGGCGCCTTCTTGCTTTCCTGCGTTCCTGATTAAGATTTGGCGGACGCGCTCGGGTGGTGAAATGGCAGACACGTACGTTTGAGGGGCGTATGCCGCAAGGCATGGGGGTTCAAGTCCCCCCCCGAGCACCAATGAAACTGAGGTTATACACAGGCAAAGTGACCAAAAAGTGACCGAGGAAAAATGGTGGGCGCAGCCGGCGTCAAAGGCCGAACCAAAGCCGATATCTCCCGTGGCCAAGTCAGGGAAAGTTCACCCAGCTCCGGTTCCTCTGACGTTCGGACAGACGTTCGCTGCTGTGTTCCTCGCCATCTTAGCGGCTGCGATTGTGATCTCGCTTGTGAACGCGTGGATAAATCTGATGCGAGATCACGATCGCGAGCAGAAGGAAATCCGAGAGCTGCTTCATCGGCCATGACGCCGGACACGATCATCACGATCAAGCCGCATCGCGGCGGGTGGCAGTGCTTCGAAGCCGCCCGGCGTGCAGCCGTACTACACCGGCCCAAACGCGAACGGTGCTCATATCGTTAGCGCCTCATCCGCAGTTTCGCTACGACTGAGCACGTAATCAGGACCAATCCGATGAAAAGCAAGAGTCCGGCGCCCCCGACGGCAATCTGCGGGGTGATAGCGGCTCCGCGGTAGCGCAATGGTACATTGCCATACTCGGCGAGCCACACACGAATCAGGAGAAACAAGGCAACGCCAATGAGAACTGCGCCAGTAAACATCCAGCTAACTAGAGATTCAATGCGTCCGGACTTCATCTAACGAGACACAAGATCAGCGACCGGCTGGCGAGGGCGCGTGTGGCTGCTGGTTGAAGGTGGAAGTCATCGAAAGTGGTAACTCGGAGCGGCCAGCGGTTCGCTGCATCGCCTGGTTAGATGCTCGCGTGAAAATCAGTAGCGGCGTTTCCAATGGACGGAATCCTCCTGTGCATCGAGGAATGTAGCGACCAGTGAATCGGGCTGGACGTGGGAAATAGCGTACCGCAAGTCTCGCCCGACGACACTCGAGATTTTTTTGCTCTGCATCTCCCAAGTCACGCGCAGCACTAGCTGATCGCCTTCGATGCGCCAACTCCCTGACAAAACTGGCTCGGCAAGGTCCTTCTGATCGAATCGCTGGCTGAACGTATGATCCGGCTTAAGTGCGGTGATGATACAGATATCGATGCTGCAACCGGATAACCACTCGCCCACGAGTTGCTGGTCTAGCGGACGACGGCATCCCACGAGCAGAAGCGCAGACAAACATGCAATGAGGTGCCAATGCATCTAACGAGAATAAGATGAGCGACGGCGGACGAGGGCGTGTATCGCTCGGAGTGCAAGTGTGGAAATCATCTCAAAAGTGAAGCGCGCAGCGGTCCGACGTTCGCTCCATCGCATGGTTAGGCCGGGTTTCCTTCTTCGTCGCATGGCATGACACTACTCACTTCGCCTGACGCAGCCGTAAATGTGGCATCGCAACCTCCGCCCATGACGGACTGTAGCGTGACAGTGAATCGGCCCGTAGAGGAAAACTCGGCGGGATCTGAGAACACGATTTCGAAAAGCGTGTTCGGAACGTCGAACTGGCGTAGCGCGAAGTCGCGCACACCGCTAAATCGGAATCGAACGAGGTGATGCTTGATCGAGCCGAAGAAACCGCGCTCATCCACCTCGCCGGTCATCTCGTCAGCGTGGATCAACATGGCGAGCGATGTGTCTGACTGCTCGAGTGAAAGCAATGGAGCATCATGGAACGAGGGCCAATAGCCAAACGCAGCGACGACTGCCTCATAACCGGGCAAATATGTTGGCGTGGGAAGGATATCGGCGGACATGGGCCTAACGAGAATTAGACGAAAAAGTTTCGTCTAACTGGATAATGGGGTAATTGGCGGGGTTCATCCAGAGCCACAGTTTGATGCGGACGGCGTCAGGGCGCAACCTTCCCGCGCCGCATGGCGGCACGATAGGCGTCGAGAGCGCGCCCAGCGAGGGCAGCTGGTTTTGGTTTTCCCTGCCGCCAGGGTGAACGCGAGAAATCTTCCCAAGGTTAGGCCGCGGCCGGAGGCGTGGGAGGCGTCGCGGGCGGAGCGGGAGAAGGTGGCGGTGGTGGCGGTGCCTGACTGCCGGCGCGATTGGCGATCACTCTGGCGGCGAAATATCCGCCGACTCCGGATTCGGTTTCTTGAAAGCGGTCATCATCTTGTCGATTTGATTTCGGAAAATGTCGCGCGTGTTTCGAATGCGTTCGGGCATCGTCTGCGTCAAGCCTTTGCGGCCCGCGGCTGCTTTGCGCGGCGCCGTCTTCATCGCGGTAAAGGCATCGATCGCCTGCGTCAGCGCCGTTACATCGGCCGCAGTGATCCCGTAGGGAGCGAGCCCTGTGATCTCGGTATTGGCGGCATCTCGGATTCGTTCCGCTGTCTGGACCAGGTCGTTATCCTGCGCTTGAGAGAAAAAAGAGCGAGGCATCTGCGCTTTCGCGGCGGTCGCGTCAACGAAGAGTCTGCATACATCCGCGCATCTCACCGCGAACGAATTGGTTTTGTTCTGGGGGGAACATGTCCCGGCAGTGCCTCGTGTGCCGCCGGGATTTCTTTATTGCCTGGGCGGCGCCCATCAGCCGCTGCCACTCTCCAAGACTGGCTCGGAAGCCAAGCGCGCACGCGGTTCTCGCACGCGCGCATTTACGAGAGATCCGCGATGCTCAGTAGTATCCACAGGAGCAATCACGCAGTCACCGCGCGAGCCAGGCGCATGCCCCCCGCTATGTATGAGGGAAGTCCACCGCGAGGGCGCTCCTCCACTCAGACCCATGATGTCTTCCAACAACGATACGAACACTCCTCCTTCGCGGAGCGTGCAGGGAATCAAGCTTCGGATCTTCCTGCCGTTGATCGTCGCCGTCGTGGTGCTTCTGGGGTCCTTCATTGTCGCATTCCGGCAGGATCAGAGGCGAACGTCCGAGCAAGCGATTCAGCGGTCGGCGATGGAACTCCAGAAGTTCCTGCAGGTGGAGCAGAAGCAAAACACCGACTTCATGGCGACTGCGCTTCGGACCATCCTGAATGACGAGCGGATGGCTCAGGCGTTTCGGGCCCGGGACCGTGAGGCCTTGCTGGAGCGGGCTCGTCCTTTGCAGGAGACTCTGAGCAGCCAGCACAGAATCACCCATCTCTATTTTCACGGCCCGGATCGCGTCAACCTCCTGCGGGTCCATCACCCCGACGAACATGGGGACCTGATCAACCGCTTCACTCTTCGGGAAGCAGAGCGAACCGGAAAAATGGCTTCAGGAATCGAGCGCGGGCCGCTCGGCGCATTTGTTTTGCGAGTGGTAATGCCTTGGCGTGATAACGGCGAGCTGCTCGGCTATCTGGAACTCGGGATGGAGTTCAAGGAAATTACCAAGGACCTCCACGGGTTACTCGACGTGGACTTTGTCGTAGCCGTCGACAAGAAACTCGTGACTCGTGAGCAATGGAACAAAGCACTTGATAACTCAGACAAGAAAGATTCATGGGACCAGTTCCCTGATGCAGTGATCATCGACCGGACCATGGAGGTTCTCCCTGAACCGATCGTGAAATTTCTCTCCTCCGGCAGCCGGCCCACGGCGATGGCGCAGGATGTTTCCTGGAATGGGCGGGTGGCCCAGATGATTTTGCTGCATCTGGAGGATGTCGGCGGCAAGGGGTTCGGCGAACTTTTCGTCGTGCGAGATATCACCAGTTCCGTCGCGCAGGCGCGCCGATCCATCCGGCTCATTAGCTTCATCTGTCTCGCGGTAAGCACCGTTCTGCTCACTCTGTTTTACATTTTTCTCGGCCGCATCCAGCGAACGTTGGCGTCGCAAAATACCAAACTTCGAGCCGAGATCAGCGAACGGCAGCGCGCGAACACCGAATTAGAACGCAGCCAGGCGCGCCTGGCGGAGGCGCAAGCCATGGCGCAAATCGGCAGCTACGAATTCGATGTGGCCACGAGAAAAACGATCTGGTCCGACGAACTATTTCGGCTCCTGGGATTTTCCCCCGGCGAAATCGAACCCAGCTACGAAGCCTGGCTGAGTTGTCTTCATCCGGACGATCGAGCGACGGCGAAGCAGTTCCTCCGCGACGTGATAGCGGGAAAGAAGCCCGGAACCTCCGATCTGCGAATCGTCCATCGCGATGGCCGCGTCTGCGTCTTGCAGAGGCGGGCGAATGAAGTGCTTGATGAGTCCGGCGCCGTCTTCCGCGTGGTGGGCACGATGCAGGAGGTCACAGGGCAACGGCGGCTCGAAACCGAATTGCGCGCCGCTACCATCGCGGCGGAGGCGGCCAGCCAGGCGAAGAGCGAATTCCTCGCGAACATGAGCCACGAGATTCGGACGCCGATGAACGGAGTCATCGGCATGACCGGCTTGCTCCTCGATACCTCGCTGACAAACGAGCAGCAGGAGTTTGCCGAGACGATCCGGTTCAGCGGCGAAGCGCTGCTCACGATCGTAAATGACATCCTGGATTTCTCGAAGGTGGAAGCCGGCCAGCTCGAACTCGAGACCGTCGATATCGATCTGGAGCAGGTGGTGCGAGCGACCCTGGAACTTCTCGCGGAAACAGCGAAAGCCAAAGACCTCGAATTGCGCGCGTCGATCGATCCGGATGTGCCGGGCGAGTTGCGCGGCGACGGCGGCCGGCTCCGGCAAGTGCTGATTAATTTGCTTGGCAACGCGATAAAATTCACCTCGCGCGGTGAAGTGACTCTGCGCATCTCGGTGGATCGGCAGACGGAGGAGACCGCGTCGGTTCGTTTTCGAATTACCGACACCGGCATCGGGATCGACGCCGACACCCAGGCCCGACTTTTCCAGGCATTCACCCAGGCGGACGGCTCGATGACGCGACGCTTCGGCGGCACCGGCCTGGGACTGGCGATCTGCAAACAACTGGTTGAGAAAATGCGCGGCGATATCGGCGTGGAGAGTGCCGCGGGAGCCGGTTCGACCTTCTGGTTCACCGTGGAATTTCCGAAACAAGCGAACGCTGGCTCCGGAGGCGGGAAAGGTGAAGCGCTGACAAGTCTGCAGCCGTCCGCGTTCACGTTTCTAAAGCCGCGCCCGCCGGCTTGGACTCCCGCTCGGTAAAGTCCACAAGCGGATTCCCGCAGTCACCTCCAAGGCCGG
>JBEEHU010000069.1:0-4446 GCA_041167565.1 Verrucomicrobiota bacterium
AAAATTCCACGAGCTCGGCATGCAGAAAACGAAGGAGCGCAATGCCGTCCTGATTTTTGTGGCGCCGCGCGCGCAGAAATTTGCGGTGATCGGCGATGAAGGAATTCACCAGAAGTGCGGCGAAACATTCTGGCAGGAACTGGTCGAGAGAATGCGCCGGCATTTTCGGAACGAGAATTTCACTGAGGCCCTGGTCGAAGCGGTCGAGGAAGCCGGCAAACTGCTGGCCCGTCATTTTCCGAAGACTGGCGGCGCCGAGAACGAACTCCCGGACCAGATCATCGAAGGGTGACCAAATCCTCGCTTGCAAAGCGGGCTTACTGGTGTTGATTCCACGTCCCGCAACGAGTTTTTGAAGTTGCGCCGTTGGTCCCTGGGTTTCCGTCGCTGGACGTGAGGCCGCACTCGTCAGGGGTAACCCGGTGCTGAGAAAGGATGAAGGCTGAAGGAGAAAGGATGAATGCCATTGGCACGATCCCGCTTTTTCATAATTCATCCTTCATTCCTCATCCTTAATCCTATGCCAGTTCATTACGGTCGTTTTGAAATGCCGAAGACTCTCGTGAAAGACGAGAACGGCGCCACGGAAACCTACGCCAGATTTGTCGCCGAACCGTTTGAAGCGGGTTACGGCCATACCGTCGGCAATTCGCTTCGCCGCGTGCTCCTTTCTTCGTTGGAAGGCGCTGCGATTACGGCGGTGAAAATCACCGGCGCGCAACACGAGTTCGCGACTCTGCCGGGCGTGGTCGAGGACGTGACCGACATCGTGCTCAATTTGAAGCGGATCAAATTCAAGGCGGCCGAACACGAGCCGCGCAAGCTCTCCCTTTCGGTCAACAAGGAAGGCGAAGTGATTGCGGGCGACATCCAGCTCGTCCAAGGTTACGACGTGCTGAACCCCGATCAGCTCATCTGCACGATGGATAAGAAGCATAAGTTCGATGCCGAACTGGAAGTGCGCGTCGGCCGCGGCTTCGCCACCGGTGATGAGAACAAGCGCGCCGATCAACCGATCGGGCTCATTCCGATCGATTCCATTTTCTCGCCGGTGACCCGGGTCAAATACGCCGTGGAGAACACGCGCGTCGGGCAGCGCACCGATTACGACAAGCTGATCCTCGAAGTCTGGACGGACGGCCGTCTCACTCCGGATGACGCGTTGCTCCAGGCCTCCGCGATTCTGCGCCATCACCTCGATGTTTTCGTCAACTTCAACGAAGACGTGATCGAGTTCGACGAAACGCCGGCCGGTGTGAGCGAGGAAAATATGAAGCTGAAGAAGCTTCTCAACATGAGCGTGAACGAAATCGAGTTGAGCGTACGCGCGGCGAATTGCCTCAACAACGCCAACATCACCACCGTCGGTCAGCTCGCGCAAAAGACCGAGGCGGAGATGCTCAAGTATCGCAACTTCGGCAAGAAATCGCTAAACGAAATCAAGGACAAGCTGCAGCAGCTGCAGCTCGGCTTGGGGATGAAATTCGATCCGGGCCTGGTGGATATTCCGTCTGCAGCCGATGGCGCCGGCGTCAACGGTTCGAGCGAAGAAGAGAAGAAGTAATTACGCGTCGGTCAGCGTCGAGGACGAATCATGAGACATCAAAAGAAGACCTTAAAACTGGGCCTGACCGCGGCGCATCGGAAGTCGCTTTTGGCCAATCAGGTTTGCAGCCTGATCGAGCATCAACGGATCAAGACCACCCTGGCGAAAGCGAAAGCAGTCCGTCCGCTCGCGGAAAAGATGGTGACACTCGGCAAGAAAGGTTCGCTGCATGCGCGGCGGACAGCGCTGGCGGTGCTTCGCCAGAAAGACGCGGTAAAGAAATTGTTCGAGGACATCGCTCCGCGCTCCGCGACCCGGAACGGCGGATATACCCGCATCGTGAAGTTGGGCGCGCGCAAGAGCGATTCCGCGCCGGTCGCGTTTATCGAGTGGGTCGATTCACCGCTGGTCGTGGAAGAGCCGGTTGCGGAAGAGAAAGGGAAGAAGCGCAAGGGCGCCAAACCCGCCGCCGACACCGACGCGAAGCCCGAGCGCAAGTCGAAGAAAAACGAAGAAGCGGCGAAGTCCGAAAGCGACGAGAAATAAGCGCGGTCTTGTTTTCCTGTAGCGGCGGTCTATGACCGCCGAAAACAATCGCGTCAGCGCAAGCCAATCGTCCGCCAGTTCAGCTTTCCATCGGCGGCGATCTCGAGATTCGCCACGCTCGCCGCGGCTCCGCGATTCGGCCGCGTGACACATCCGGGATTCAAAAAGAGGACGCCTTCACGGCGCTCGTTCCGCGGAACGTGGGTGTGACCATGCAGAAGAACGTCAATGTTTTCCGGAGCACGTTCCGGCGGGATGTGGACCAAGCGAAAGCGGACGCCGTTTCGCTTTAGATCAACAACCAGTGGCCACTCGAAATTGCTATCACAGTTCCCGCGCACGATCGTGACCGGCGGCCCAACTCTTTCCAGTGTTTCCAAAATGCCAGGCGCGCAGACATCGCCGAGATGCCAGATTTCATCCGCTCCTTGGGCGAGTGCGTCAATGTTCGCCGGCAAATGATTGTGCGTGTCGGCGAGGACGAAGATCTTCTTCATCGTCATTAGGGAATCTCACAACGGTCACAAAGGATCACAAAGGTTTGTTTTCGTTGGGTTCCTTGTGCCCGTTGTGTGAGGGCTGACCACGAGTAAACTAGACGCGTGTCATTCAAAGATTTTGGCCTCTCGTCGGAAGTCGTGCGCGGCACGCAGGCGATGGGATTCACCGAGCCGACGCCGATCCAGCTCCGCGCTTTTCCCATCGTTCTCGCCGGGAAGGATCTGATCGGCACTGCGCAGACAGGGACCGGCAAGACCGCCGCCTTTGCGTTGCCGATTCTCACATTGCTGGCGAAACACGGCGATTTCCGCTGCCTCATCCTGGAGCCGACCCGCGAGCTGGCGGCGCAAGTCGAGACTGCCTTTCGCGATTACGGCCGCTTCACCGATCTGCGCGTTTCCGTGGTGCACGGCGGCGTCGGGTACGGGAAGCAACGCGAAGAAGCCGCTCGCGGCATGGACATCGTAACGGCGACTCCCGGCCGGCTTCTGGATTTGCTGGAGCAAGGCTCGCTCAATTTTCGGCATGTTAAAATCCTCGTGCTCGATGAAGTCGATCGCATGCTTGACATGGGTTTTCTCCCCGATGTGCGCCGGATCGTGGAGCAAATTTCAACCGACCGGCAGACGTTGCTTTTTTCCGCGACGTTGCCGCCGGAAATCGAGCGACTCGCCGCCTGGGTCCTGCGCGAGCCGCAAGTGGTCGAGATCGGCGCGCGCCGATCGCCTGCGGAAACCGTCACGCACGCCGTGTATCCCGTCGCCGCGGAGCAGAAGTTCGATCTGCTGATGGCGCTGCTCGAGCGCACCAATTTCGACAGCGCATTAATTTTCAGCCGGACAAAACACGGCGCGGACAAGATCGCGGTAAAACTAAAAGCAGGCCGCCATTCCGTCGCGGTCATGCATTCCAACCGGACGCAACGCGAGCGGGTGGAAGCGCTCGAGGGTTTCAAGAGCGGCAAGTACGAGATCATGGTGGCGACCGATATTGCCGCGCGTGGTATCGACATCGCCGGCGTCAGCCACGTCATTAATTACGACGTGCCGGAACACCCGGAGGATTATGTACATCGCATCGGCCGGACTGGCCGCGCCCAGAATGTCGGCGACGCCTTCACTCTGATGAACGGCGAGGAGCTGGCTTCTTTGCACGGGATCGAGCGCTTCATGGGCCAGAAAATTCCGCGGCTGAAATTGGAAGGTTTTCCGTACCTTTACACCGCGCTGTTCGAGCCTGAATCGAGCGAGGGCGGCAAACGCTCGATCGGCGGAGGCCGCACGCATCGGGGCTATTCTTTCGGCCGGCGCCGCAAGTAGCGCCGCTTCATTCGCAGCCGGATCGTCCGTGACGAAAGAATGGTCGCGCGTCCTGGCGCCGGTGAAGAGCAATCCACCGGCGATCATCCCCAAAGGTCGCCGCCAAAAGATTACGGCTGAAGGAAGGCCCGTCGGCGAATTCACTCGTCAGCCCAATCTCATTTGAAATGAAGCGAAACAATTCGACATCAGCCGGCGCGAAAAAATGCCGCGACAAGTTTCTGCGTTTTTTTCCGAAAGGCTTTCGCGACGAGACTTACCTCGCCTGGGAACGGGACTACAAATGGGAGACGCACCGGGGCTGGGAAGAGGTGCTGAATCGGAACGAATTCCGCCGGCTTCTCCACGGGGGTGAATATGGCGAGATCGCCGCGCGCGCGGTCCGCACCGAGCAGCGGTCCCGGCACAGCATGATTTTCTCGTTCGAAAAGATGGCGCTCCGTGACGCGGTGAAATCGGCCACCGGTGCGCGTACGTTCGCGACCGGTCTCTACGATTTCCTGCACGGGCGCGGAAGCGACGAAGCGAAGTTTG
>JBEEHU010000070.1:0-16178 GCA_041167565.1 Verrucomicrobiota bacterium
TGGCCGCCCGGAATGGCTCGCCCCCATCGCCCAACTCGCGGAAGGCTGGGGTTACACAGCAGACGCCGAAGAGACCTGGTGGATGATCGCGAACGGAAACGAGAATGCGAAAGAAGCGCTCGGCGCGTTGCAGCGTCTTTACAAATCCAAGCAGGATAGCCATGGCTTGCTCCGCGTGGCGAAACGCGCGCTCGAATTGAACCCGGCCGATCTCGTCGCTGCGAATAATTGCGCGAGCCTCGGCCTCCTCCTCACGGCCGACAGCTCAGCGCGCCGTCTCGCCGGCAAACTGCACCGGGAGAATCCGGCAAATGCAATCTTCAGCACCACCTACGCTTTCGCGCTGCTCACGGAAGGAAAGACGGGGGATGCGATCAAAGCGATAGAGATGTTGAACGAAGCGCAACTGCGCAATCCGGTCGTCGCCGCTTATTATTTTGTGATGCTCGTCGAGAATGGAAACATGGAACGCGCCCACCTGTTTCTCTCCGCCGCGAACAAGGCCGCGTTGCTCCCCGAGGAACAGCAACTTCTTACCGCGGCCACCCGCAAGCTGCTCAGTCACGATTCGCAGAACGTCGCGAAAAGCGTGGCCGCAGCGGATTCGGCGAGTCCTTAAACGCTCCTTACCCGCCCGTGGCGAATCCGGGATAAAGCGTCATCCCGCCATCGACGAACAGAGTCGTCCCGGTCACGTAATCCGACGCGTCGGAAGCGAGCCAGACCGCTGTGCGCGCAATGTCCTCCGGCACGCCCACGCGCCCTTCCGGAATCAACTTCAGCAATTCCGCTTCCGCTTCCGGCGTTTCCCACGCAGCGCGATTGATCGGCGTCTTGATGGCGCCCGGCGCAATGCTGTTCACCCGTATTTTTTTCGGCGCGAGCTCTTGCGCCATGCTTTTCATCAGGAGCATCACGCCCCCTTTCGAGGCCGCGTAGTTCACGTGTCCACCCCACGGGATCACTTCGTGCACTGAGCTCATGCAAATGATTTTGCCCGCGGCGGACGAGACTTCGGGCACGACACCGCGGCGGAGAAATTCCCGCACTGCCTCGCGCGCGCAAAGGAACTGGCCCGTCAAATTGATCGCGATCACCGTGTTCCATTGTTCGAGCGTCATCTCATGGAAACGGGCATCGCGTTGCAGCCCGGCGTTGTTCACGAGAATGTCGATGGTGCCGAATTCCTTCAGCATCCCGGCGAACATTGTCTGCACTTCATCCTCGCGGCTCACATCAGCGCGAAGCGCGATCGCCCGGCTGCCGCTTCTCCGGATCAGCTCGACGACTCGCTCGGCGTCTTCCGGACGCGAGACGTAATTGACCACGACATCCGCGCCCGCGGCGCCCAAAGCCAGCGCGCAGGCCTCGCCGATCCCTGAGTTCGCGCCGGTGACGAGCGCTTTTTGGTTCTGGAGAGGTTTAAGCGGGTCGGGCGAGCTGTTCACGGCCATAAAATCTGTCTCGCAGGATTATTTTCCGCGGCGGCAAAGGCAAGCGCTTTTGATTCGCGGCGCGAGAGTGCAGGGGCATGGAACTAGCTTTCTTTAGCCACGGGTTCCAACACAACCTGAAGATGCGTTTAGCAACCAAAATTCAGGACGACGAGGCATCCACGCAGGAATTCCGCCGACCTCAAACTTCAAGCCACCATCAATATGAAAATCATTCTGACTTACCGAGCAGCGCGACTGAAATCCCGGAACATTTTGCGCTCGCTGCCCAAGCTACGAATGATGCTGTTCGGGTTTGGACTGTAAGCATCGGCGCCCTCTCCTGGCCCCAGGGCCTCGAAGCGCTTCTCGGCTACGATCGTTCCGCCGCCACTAACGACATCGGTTTCTGGCAGAAGCAGATTCATCCTCAGGACCGCGCCCGCGCCGCCGGCAGCATCCGCGATGCTCTGGCCGGCGAAGGTGAACATTGGATCGGGGAATATCGCTTTCGCCACAGTGACGGCTCCTATTTGGACTTGTTTGAACGGGCCCTGATTGTTCGCAACGAAAAGGGGGCGGCGGTTCGTTGGATTGGTTCGCTCATGGACGTGACCGCGCGCAAACATTTGCAGGACCAGTTGGTCCGTTCCCAGAAGATGGAGGCGTTCGGTCAGCTCGCGGGCGGGGTCGCGCACGATTTCAACAATTTCCTCACCACCATTCTTGGCTACAGCGATCTGCTGCTCGACGAGCTGGGAATGAAAGGCGCGATCGCCAGCCACATCGGCGAGATCCGAAACGCCGCCGGCCGGGCCTCGGTGCTGACTGCGCAATTGCTCGCGTTCAGCCGAAAACATCCGCTCGCGCCCTGCGTTCTTGAAGTGAATTCGCTCATTACCAATCTGGAGCGCTCGTTGCTGCGGCTTTTGGGCGAAGACATTTCGGTCGAATGTCATTTCCATCGCGGCAAGGACGGCACCCACACGAAGGTCGATCCGGGCCAGCTCACCCAAATCCTGTTGAATCTCGTCGTGAACGCCCGAGAAGCGATGCCTCACGGCGGACGCCTCACCTTGGAAACTAGCGCAGTCGCGATCGAAGCGACCGACGAGCACGAGCTCGGCTCCGAAGAACTCCAGCCAGGCGATTACGTCTGCATCAGCGTCGCCGATACCGGAACCGGCATGAGCGATGAGGTCAAGCAACATCTCTTCGAACCATTCTTTACCACCAAAGACGAAGGCCGCGGCAGCGGACTCGGACTCGCCACGAGTTACGGAATTGTGCGGCAGAGCGGCGGCCATATTTGCGTCGAAAGCGAAATCGGAAAAGGCACGACCGTGAAAATCTTTCTGCCAAAAGTGACGGCTCCGGCCCCGCCCCCCTACAAGCGCGCCAACGGCGCCGAACTGCCGACCGGCTGCGAAACCATTCTCGTTCTCGAGGACGACGTCAGCGTGCGTCACATTTCGGTGCGGATTCTGCGCGGCCTCGGCTACGAAGTTCTCGAAGCGGCAAACGGCGACGACGCGCAACAGCTCATCGGCCGAAGCGAGAACAAGAAGATCGATCTGCTCCTGACCGACATGGTGATGCCGCAAATGAGCGGCCGCCGCTTTGCCGATTGGCTCGGCAAAGCCAGCCCCGAGACCAAAGTCGTTTTCATCTCCGGTTACCTCGAGGAATCTCTCCATCCCGGCGATCGCCGCGGGCAGGAGGAGATATTCTTCCTCGCGAAACCCTTCGATCCCGCCCAGCTCGCGAAGAAGATTCGCGAAGCCCTCGACGCCTAGGTCGGATAGGTCTTATATGACCTATTATGCCCCGCGTCATCACGGTTGAGGAGATTCAAGCGGCACGTCAGCGGATCGAGGGGGCGATCTACCATTCTCCCTGCCAGCCTTCGATTCCGTTGAGCGAGCTCACCGGCATGCAGATTTTCTGCAAGCTCGACAACTTGCAGCGCACCGGCAGCTTCAAGGAACGCGGCGCGCGCAACGCTCTCGCGCAACTGTCGAAGGAACAACAGGAACGCGGCGTGATCGCAGCCTCCGCCGGGAACCATGCCCAGGCCCTCGCCTATCAGGGCAAACTGCTTGGCATTCCTGCGACCGTCGTCATGCCGAAACATGCGCCGCTCATCAAGATCGGTAACTGCCAGAAACTCGGCGCCAACGTTATCTTGCATGGAAAAGATTTCTCGGAAGCGAAAGCACACGCGCATGAGATCGAGTTAGAGCGCGGCCTTGCCTACATCGACGGCTACGACGATCCCGCGATCATCGCGGGCCAGGGTACGATGGGTCTCGAAATCGTGGAGCAGGTGCCCGATCTCGACGCGGTTCTGATCCCGGTGGGCGGCGGAGGTTTGCTCGCCGGTGTTGCCCTCGCCGTAAAAAGTCTGAAGCCGGCCACGAAAATCATCGCGGTCGAGGCGGAGCATGTCGCGAGTTTTTCCGCCGCGATGCAGGCCGGCAAGCCGGTGCGGATCGAAACGCAGCCGACGCTGGCCGACGGTCTCGCGATTGCCCAAGTCGGGGCAAACGCCTTCGCCACTGCGGCGCCGCTCGTGGATCGTACCGTCACCGTCACGGAAGAACAAATTGCCGTCTCCATCCTGCGGATCGTGGAATTGGAAAAAGGTGTGGTCGAAGGCGCCGCCGCTACGCCGCTGGCCGCGTGTTTGTCGGGCCAGCTTCCCGAACTCGCCGGCAAGCGGGTCGTGCTGCTCCTTTGTGGCGGAAACATCGATCCAAATGTTTTGAGCCGCGTGGTCGAACGCGGTCTGGTGGCCGACGGCCGGCTGAGCCGGTTCACGGCTATGATCAGCGATCGGCCGGGCGGGCTGGCCGATCTTGCGACGCAGATTGCGTCCACGGGCGCGAGTATCAAACAGGTCGTGCACGATCGCGCTTTTGCCGGCTCGGATGTTTCCGCCGTGCATGTTTTGTGCACGGTCGAAACCCGCAACAAAGAACACTTGGCGGAATTGCGCGCCCGGCTTAAAGAGCGCGGCGTGCAAACCTACGATTCAAAATAACCAAGGCGCGCTGCCGGTAATGAATCCGAAATGAAACGCGCGTTCGATCCGCTTCGGTTCTTGACCAGGCTGAAGCGCTCCATCCGGAAACGCGTTCTCTTTCGCAAGTTTGGGGACGAGTGGAAGATGAAAAGCGATGCCTTCCAAAATCGAAGCTACGATTCCTACGAAGCTTACCTCGAGCACCAGAAAGCTAAGTTGGAGACGCACGACTTCGGGAAGTACGACACCGAATTTCGGACGGCGTTGCGCGAGCGCTTGGCGGCGCTCGATCTCGATTGGAAAGGACGGAGCGTCCTTTGCCTCGCGGCGCGCATTGGCACGGAAGTGAAAGCGTTCATCGATCTCGGATGCTTCGCGATCGGCATCGATCTCAATCCCGGCGAAGAGAATCGCTACGTCGTCCACGGCGACTTCCATGACCTGCAATACGCGCCGCAATCGCTGGACGTCGTTTACACGAATTCGCTCGATCACGCGTTCGATATCGAGCGGATCGCAAAGGAAATTTTGAAAGTGCTGAAACCATCCGGGCTCCTGATTGTGGAGGCCTCAAGAGGCCGCGACGACGGCGTGAACCCAGGATTTTTTGAGAGCTTCTTTTGGAAGAATCTCGAAGAACTGATCCGCGTCTTTGAGAGGGCGGGATTCGCGGTCACGCGCCGAACGGCGATTACGCAGCCCTGGCCCGGCGAGCAAATCTGTTTTCAGCCGACTTGAACGGGCAAACGCACTCCGTAGGATTCCGCATGCCTACGGAATCGCCCGCGCAAGCCGCTCGTCCAACCCGCGAAAAAGATCGGGTCGATTCCTTCGCGCGGCGGCACATCGGCCCGAACCAGCAGGCGCGCGCCGCGATGCTCGCCGAGCTCGAGTTCGAAAATCTTGAGGCGCTGATCGACGCGACGGTGCCGAAAAACATTCGGCTCGATCACCTGCTGAATTTGCCGGAGGCGAAATCAGAATGGGACGCGCTCGCGGAATTGCGCCAGCTCGCGAAGAAAAACATCGTCGCGCGTTCATTCATCGGCGCCGGATATTCCGATTCGATCACGCCGCCGGTCATTCAGCGCAACATCCTGGAGAATCCCGGTTGGTACACCGCCTACACCCCGTACCAGGCTGAGGTCGCGCAAGGCCGGCTCGAGGCGCTCCTCAATTTCCAGACGATGATCACAGACCTGACCGGTCTCGATATCGCCAACGCCTCGTTGCTCGATGAAGCGACGGCGGCAGCGGAAGCGATGACGCTTTGCCGCGCGGCGGTCGGTGATCGGACAACTTTCTTCGTCGCGGACAATTGCCATCCGCAGACGATCGAAATCGTGCAAACCCGAGCGCGGCCGCTCGGCATCAAAGTCGTGGTCGAAAATTTCGCGCAGTTCAAATTTGACGACACAGTTTTCGGCGCGCTCGTCCAATATCCAGCGACCGACGGCGCGATCTATGACTATGAATCTTTCGCCAAAGCGGCCCACGAAGCCGGAGCATTACTCGTGGTCGCCGCGGATATTCTCGCGCTTACACTGTTAAAGCCGCCCGGCGAATTCGGCGCCGACGTCGCCGTCGGCAGCACGCAACGCTTCGGTGTTCCGCTTGGATTCGGAGGCCCGCACGCCGCGTATTTCGCCACCCGCGATGCCTACAAACGCCACATGGCTGGCCGGCTCGTCGGCGTTTCGCATGATGCGACCGGAGGACCTGGTTACCGTCTTGCGTTGCAGACACGCGAGCAACACATCCGCCGCGACAAGGCGACGAGTAACATCTGCACCGCGCAGGTTCTCCTCGCCGTGATCGCGTCGATGTATGCGGTTTACCACGGCCCGCGCGGGCTGCGCGCCATCGGGGAGCGCGTTCGTGACCTGACGAGTCGCCTCGCGAATTCATTGAGAGCGGCCGGCGTCAAAATCGCGCACGAGAATTTTTTCGACACGTTGCGCGTTCAAAATGTTGGGGATGTTCTGACCCGCGCGGCTGAAACCGGAATAAACTTGCGGCAGCTCGACACCGATGCAGTCGGCATTTCTCTCGACGAAACCACCAACGAGAACGATCTCGCGAACATTTGCCAGCTCTTCGGCGCTGAACTCGACGATTCCGCCGATCGCAAATCGCAAATCGCAAATCGCAAATCCGACTTCCTCACCCACCCGGTCTTCAACACGCATCATACCGAGACCGAAATGCTGCGTTATCTCCGCCGGCTCGAATCCCGCGATCTCTCCCTCACCTCTTCGATGATTCCGCTTGGCTCGTGTACGATGAAGCTCAACGCTACGGCCGAAATGTTTCCGATCTCGTGGCCGGAATTTGCGAAGCTCCATCCGTTCGCGCCGGACGACCAGACGGCCGGTTATCGTGAAATGTGCGACCAGCTCGGGCAGTGGCTCGCCGAGATCACCGGCTTCGCGGCGGTCGCGCTGCAACCGAACGCAGGGTCGCAAGGAGAATACGCCGGCCTGCTCGCGATCCGCGAATATCATGCGTCGCGCGGGGAAGCCGCCCGCAACATCTGTCTCATTCCAACCTCCGCCCACGGCACAAACCCGGCGAGCGCGGTCATGGCCGGTTTCAAAGTTGTCCCCGTAGCTTGCCTGAAAGATGGCGACATCGACCTGGCCGATCTCCGCGCGAAAGCCGACACGCACAAAGACGATCTCGCCGCCCTGATGGTCACCTACCCTTCCACTCACGGCGTTTTCGAAACGACCATCCGCGAAATTTGCGAAGTCGTTCATTCGCACGGCGGCCAGGTTTACATGGACGGCGCGAACATGAACGCGCAGGTCGGCCTCTGCCGTCCCGGCGATATCGGCGCCGACGTTTGCCATCTCAATCTGCACAAAACTTTCTGCATCCCCCACGGCGGCGGCGGCCCCGGCGTCGGACCCATCGGCGTCGCCGCGCATCTCGCGCCGTTTCTTCCAGCGCTATCCTCGATCCTCCATCCTCCATCTTCGCCCGCCGCCGTCGGCCCAGTGACGGCGGCCCCCTACGGCAGCGCCAGCATTCTAACCATCTCATGGATGTATATCCGAATGATGGGCGGCGAAGGACTAACCGAGGCCACCAAGGTCGCGATCCTGAACGCGAACTACATCGCGAAGCGCCTCGATCGTTGTTTCCCGGTTCTTTTCAAAGGGAAACGAGGCTTGGTCGCGCACGAGTGCATTGTCGATCTGCGCCAATGGAAAAGCGCGGGCGTGGAAGTGGAAGACGTGGCCAAGCGGCTCATGGATTACGGATTTCACGCGCCGACGGTTTCATTTCCAGTCGCGGGCACCATGATGATCGAACCGACCGAGAGCGAATCGAAAGAAGAGATCGATCGCTTTTGCGAAGCGATGATTTCCATCCATGCCGAGATCGAGGCGGTAGCTTCCGGCAAGGCTGATCGGCAAAATAATGTTCTCAAGAATGCGCCGCATACCGCCCAGCAGGTGATCGCGGATACATGGGACCGGCCGTACTCGCGGGAGCAGGCGGCGTATCCCGCACCGTGGACGCGGGAGCAGAAATTCTGGCCGGCCGTCGCGCGGATCGACAGCGTTTACGGCGACCGGAATCTGTTCTGCACCTGCCCGCCGATGGAAGACGTCGCGGAATAATTCTTCTGTAGCGGCGGTCTATGACCGCCGAACGCTTGCCTTGGTCCGAAGATCGGCGGTCATAGACCGCCGCTACAATTACGTCTGCTCCGGCGCCAGCTCCGGTGTCGCGGTCACGCGGGTCGGCACCTGGCGCAAGGCTGTTCCCTGATTTTCTTCCACCGCGGCCTCGCCGGCTTCGTGATACTCGGCGTCACCGTTCACCTGCCAGAGATCGTAAAGCCTCGTGTCCGCCAGAATATTCTCCACGCACAACATCGCGGTCATCATCGCGTGATCCTGGTTGTTGTATTTGTGCATGCCGTTGCGGCCCACGAGATGAAGATTCGGGTAACGCTCCTCGATCTCATCGCGAACCGTCGCCACGTGCTTCGCGTAATCGTCATCATAAACCGGGTACGCTTTCTTTTGCCGCACGACGCAGCCGTCCATGACATCGCCTTCCTGCGCGAGGCCGATTTGCATCAGCTCTTTCTTCGCGAGCTCGATCAGATGGGCGTCGGACGAATCCCAGAGGCCGTCGTGTTCGAAACAGAAATATTCCAACCCGTAACACGCCTTGTCCGGATCCGGCACCATCTCGGGCGACCAGGAACGGAAGTTCTGAATCCGGCCGACCTGCACACTCGGATCGTGAATGTAAATCCAGTTGTCATCGAACATGTTTCGCTCCTTCAGGATGAGCATGACGGTGAGGAAGTCGCGATACTTCAGGCTGCCGGCCGCCTGAATCGCCCGCTCGGACATGGGAGGCGTAAGGCCGCGGGCGAGTTCGCGCATCGGCGCGGAAGAAATCACGTGATCGGCTTCGACGTTTTGCACATTGCCCTGGCGGTCCTGGTAACGCAGCTGCCAGGTCTCGCTCTTCTCATCGTAAGCGCAGCCGGTGACTTTGCTGCCCATCTCGATCTGGCCGCCCATCGCTTTGGTCTTCTCGGCGCACGCTTCCCACATCATGCCGGGTCCTTTGCGCGGATACTTGAAGGAGTTGATCAAGGTCTTGATGACCTTCGTCTTGTCCTTTGGCTGGCGCTGCGGCAGAAGGGCGTTCTTGATGGCGCTGCCTAACGAGAGGCCTTTGATGCGCTGCGCGGCCCAGTCGGCCGAGATGTCCTTGCAGCTCATCCCCCACACTTTCTCGGTGTAGCTCTTGAAGAAGGTGTTGAAGAGGCGTTTGCCGAATTGGTTGCTCACCCAATCCTCGAAGTTGTTCGGGTTCTTCACCGGAAACAGCTTCGCCTTGAGCCAGGAAAGGACGCAGAGGATCGATTTGAAAATGCCGAGCTTGGTCAGTGCCTCGAAGGCTTTCAGCGGATAAGCAAAGAACTTGCCGCCGTAGAAAATGCGGGAGGAACGCGGCCGATCCAGCATGTCGTTAGGCAGGATCTCGGACCAGAAATCCTCGACCGCTTTCGATTTGGAAAAGAAACGATGCCCGCCGATGTCGAAATGAAAACCCTTGTAGGTGGCGGTGCGGGAAATGCCGCCGACGTAAACCGGATCGGCCTCGAGGACGGTGACGTCCACATTGTTCTTGGAAAGGAGATACGCCGCCGTCAACCCTGCCGGTCCCGCGCCAATAATCGCTACGTTCGTTTTCATTTCGTTAAGCTACCCAGTTGCCCCTCGTAAAATTCCAGACGTACCACCCTTGGACGCCGAGCCCGGCCGCACTGAGCAGCGCAATGGCCGCCATGCCAAATACGCGCGCCAACAGTGGCGGGGCCGGTAATTGATGCAAAAAATGGACAATTGCCAGCACGATTAACGCGTGCACGCAAAATTCGTAGCGAAGCATGCTCTCCATCTCCACCGAGGCTACTCCGCTGACCGAAATATAGTAAATAACAACCGCGCCAAAATAGAACCCGACCCGGGTCGAAAGGGCCGTTTTGCAGCGAATCACCGGCAACAGCTCGCAAAGGGCGACGAGGACCAATAGCACGCCCCCGAGCGTCATCGTCATCTGGCTTGCCTCGGTCGGATTATTCAAGGCTGGAACCAGCCAGCGATAACTCTCCGGCTTAAAGACCGCGACGAAATCGGGGATAATCGCCCAGCCCGCTTGCTGCGTCAGCATATAGAGATCCCACCGGCCCCAACGCAAAAGGCAATAGAGGAAGAAGCTTCCGGCTCCGAGCGTGGCCACGCCCGTCACGAGAATCGCTGTCCCGTAACGGCTCAGGCAGGAACGGACATCGCGCAGACCGCCCCAGCCGTTCTCGAAAACCGCTTTCACGACCGGAGCCGCCGAACACGGAATGCCGACGATCCGCGTCGCCGACATGAGAAAGCCATGGAGCGCGGCCAGGAATTTCGCAGTGCGTCCCTCGCCATTGCTCCAATAAAGAAAACCGAACAGCGCCATCATGAAGAGCGACTCGGAATATCCGGCCACGAGAAAAAACGCCGTCGGATGCGCGACGATGGCGAGCGCGCCGAAGAACTGAAGCCGTGCCGAAACGTTCCAGCGCTCGCAAAAGAGGAAGAAATAACTCCAGAAACCCCAGGCCGCCATCTGCGCCGTGACGAGCAGGGCGTCATAAACACTCAGGCGCAATCCGTAATGAAGCAGTCCCGCAATCGCGGGATACGCCGGGAAGAAGGCGACGTTCGACACTTCCATCATTTTGTGGCTGATCGGCGGAACGGTTGTCTCGTACCCGCGCTCGACGATGTTCGCGAACCAATAGCTGTCGTGCTGGATGAGGGTGTCGTAGCGAAAAGAGAGCGGGCCTTCCGGCGCGATCATCACGACCGCGATAAAAATCTGCGCAAGCGTGACGAACAATCCCAGGGCCCAGGGTCTGGCTGCGATTGGCTTGGGATTCATTGCGGCCGACTTGGGACGCGGCGAGGAAACACGAAAGCCCTCGCCGTGGCAAGACTTCGTCCGCCAATCCGCGACGGCAGCACCGAATTGCGCAGGCTCGAGGGATTGGACGGTCGTTTCCATTTTCAGAGCAAAGTTGGACGGAGCGTTCTTCCATCTATTCGGATGTAACGCTCCGGGTGTAGCAACGGGCCTGTGGCCCGTTTCAACTTTTTTTGCATTACACACGGCCCACAGGGCCGTGGCTAGAACTGAGGCGTCCTTCGGCGCGCGCAGACGCGATTTCGCATTGAGATGAGCCTCGCGAAATTGCCGCCAATCGATCGCGAATCTGGCGATCTCAACGTCATCATCGACACACCGAAGGGAAGCCGGAACAAATTTTCCTGGGACGAAAAACATCAATTTTTCGAATTGAGCGGCGTCCTCCCGGCGGGCGCAGTTTTCCCCTACGACTTTGGTTTCATCCCGAAGACGCGCGGTGGCGACGGCGACCCGCTCGATGTCCTCGTCCTGATGGACGAACCGGCGTTCACCGGGTGCCTCGTGCGTTCGCGTCTCCTCGGCGTGATCGAAGCGGAGCAAACCGAGAAGGGCGAAACGACCCGGAACGATCGGTTGATCGCCGTCGCTTCGAAATCGCGCGTCCACAAGGATTTGAAATCGATCACCGGCCTGAATCCGAAACTGCTCGACGAGATCGAGCATTTCTTCATCTCTTACAACGAGGCGAAAGGAAAGAAGTTCAAACCGCTCGGGCGCTTTGGGCCGGAACGGGCGCGGAAGCTAGTGAAGAAAGCGCAACGCGCGAAGAGACGGTAGCCTCTTCTGTAGCCGCGGCCCTGTGGGCCGCGTGATGTTGTGCGCCGTTCACCGATGACGCCCTCGCGCTTCGCACAGCGAAGCGGCTACAGAAGACTCGCCTTCGTCTTAATGTCCTCCCGTCACCGTATAGCCTTCGCTCCGCAAATCCTCCGCCAGCTCCAGCTCCATTTGGAGCGCGGCATCGTACGGCATCGGATTGAGATGCGCGTACAATTCGGGCAACAGCCGCACGCCATATTTCTTCACGACCCACGCCGCCTTGTAACCATGCTTATGATTTTCAAACCGGTGCTCGGGCGGCAGCCCGCTCATCCCCACATAGACGTACGGTTTCGCCGGGTCGCGTTTCGGATTCACCCGCAATATCGAAGGATGCCGCGCCGCCTTCGGATCGAGTAGGATCACGTAAACATTGTGATGGAATGTTTCCTCGGGCGGATTGCCCGAATCGTCGCATCGGTTGTATCGCAGTCGCGCCATCGCGGTTCAGGATAGCGCAACGCGACCGTTCGGCGCCAGAAGCGTTGCTTTTTGAGCGGTCAGGCCAGAGAATCGCTCCCGCCCCACATGAACTTCGCCGGTTATCCCAATTCCAAGCTAGATGAAACTTTTTCGTCTAATTCTCGTTAGGTCTATGCGACGCACGCTAGTCGTTTTCATCCTCGGGGCCTCTTGGTCGCTGCCAAGCCTGGCTTGGAGCGCGAACCCTCCTTTTGTTCACGCGCGGCCAGAAGACTTGTTTCGACGCTCGCCATCGTGCGTGGCGCCTGCTTTTTCATCAGCGCAGTCAGTCGAGATCTTTCGCGTGGCGCCGCGCTACGAAAAGCGCAAGACGACGGGCCGCATATTCCACGACCAGAAGATTATTGCGGGCCCTCGGTTGCTCGGCCCGGCAAGCGCGCGTGCGCTCGGGAAAGAGTTGGAGCGCGTCTATTGCTTCGACTGGCCGAATTTGTATTGCGCGTTCGTCGCGCGCTACGGAATTCGCGTCCATTTACCGACACATTCCGTCGAGGTGTTGGTGTGCCCTCACTGTGGACAGGTCCAGTTCTATAAGAGAGGACAGTGGTTTCGTAATGCTTTTCTCACTGGGAGGCTCCTCCCACTTCTGCAGGAGTCATTTCCCGATTACCCGCTAAGAGACGATGAGACCTAACCATGCGATGGAGCGAACGGCAGACCGTCGTGCGCTCCACTTTTGAGATGACTTTTACGCTTTCACCACGAGCGACGCGCGCTCTCGCCAGCCGTCGCCGATCTTGTTCTCGTTAGGCTCTGCCACGAATGAATCCTCTCTGGCCAGAAGACCTCGCATTATTTCATCGCATTCGCGGACGTTTCCGCACTACCAAAGGCCATCGAATCGGCGCGCGAGCGGCTGGCATCTTTCTGTGTATCCTACTGCCGTCGGTGTTCGTTTACGCTCTGTTTGAGCGCGGCTGGCCGCGGTGGCCCCTGACTGCGGACGAGTGGACATGCGTTATCCTGTTAATCCTCACCCCTGCAATGGGCAGCTTTGTTTGGCTCTCAGCTGACCGCGAGTGGGAGTTCACAGGGGAGGAGATTTTGATGCGCAGGCGTGGCAGACTACTTTGGAAGATTCCCGTGGACTCCATTACAGCCACGAGGATTCAGCGCGTGCGACACGCCATCGGCTCGATCTCATTGCGGGCGGACGCCGTTATTCGATTCTTGTCGAGCCTGATCTACTCGAGTGCATCACCAACAAAGCCTAATCAAACGATGCAGCGAGAGGATCGCGCTCAGGCGACGGCTTTCAATGTGAGTTGGGCGTAAATGCTTTCGTAATTCTGCGCGGCTTCGGCCCACGAAAAATCGCGCGACATCGCGCGCTCCACCAGCGTCGTCCAGAGCGTTTGGTCGTGGAAAGTCTCGCGCGCGCGTTTGATGGAATCCCAGAACGCGTCCGGTGTTTTGTCGAAGCAGAGAAAACCGAAGCCGCTGTCCACGGTCGGATCGTAATCTTCAATGATCTCCTGGATGCCGCCGGTCGCGCGCGCCACGGGCAACGCGCCGTACTTGAGACTGTACATCGCGCTCAAACCGCTCGGTTCAATCTGCGACGGAATCAGCGTGACATCGACGCCCGCCTCGATGAGATGCGCGAAGCTCTCGTCGTAGGTTCTGCGATAGGCGAACTTCGTTGGATATTTGCGAGCGGCGATCGCGAGGGCGGTTTCGTAGCCGGGATCGCCTTCGCCAAGAATAATCAGCCGGACATCGTCGGAGAGCAGCCGATCGAGCAACGGCATCAGCAGATCGAATCCTTTTTCCGGCACCAGGCGCGTGACCATTCCGAAGACCGGCCCCGTGGGCGCCGGCGCGAGCATGAGCGCGTCGAGCAGCAGATCGCGACAGATCGATTTGCCTTCGAGATAGCCCGGTCCGAATTGCCGCGGGAGGAGATAATCCGTCTCGGGATTCCAGCGCTGGTAATCGGCCCCATTCAGGATCGAAACCAGCCGGTGCGAGTGTTCGCGCAAAACGATGTCGAGCCCGGGTTCATCGCCGGGTGTCAGAATCTCGCGGCGATAGCGCTCGCTCACCGTCGTGATCTTATCGGCAAAGACAATTCCGGCCTTGAGCAAATTCAGGCGGCCGAAGAACTCGACGCCGCCCGGTTTGAAATAACGCTCCGGCAAATTCGTCAGCTCGAAATCCAATCCCCAGAAACTTCCCTGCTCCGCCAGATGATGAATCGTGAGGACGGTGGCGAACGGCAACTGCTGGTTCTGGACCAGCGCGGGAACGAGCGCCGCCGCCCAGTCGTGGACGTGAAGGATCTGCGGAGTCGGAGTCATCCGGCGCGCCAGTTCGAGCGCGGCTTTGCTGAAGAAAATGAAACGCGCGGCGTTGTCCTCGTAGGCGACGCCGTGTTCGCCGTAAATGCCGGCGCGATCGAAAAACTCATCGCAACGGACGAAGAACGTCTGGACACCGCCCGCGGTCCGGCCTTCGAGAAATTCCGCGACGTAACTCTTCGCGCCAAGTCGCACGTCCACGGTGATGCCGGTTTCCTTCGCCGAGACACCGGGGTTCTCTCTGATCTCGCGATAATAAGGCATCGCGATGCCGACCTCGTGTTTGCGCGCGCGCAATTCGCGAGGGAGCGCCTCGAGCACGTCCACGAGCGCCGTCGCACGAGCGAGCGGCGGCCCTTCGGCGCTAATCATCAGGATTCTCATGAGGAAGAAAGACAAAACGTCCAACGTCCAACGTTCAACGTCCAACGTTCAATTCCAGAAAAAGGCGCGTGCTGCATTCTCTTAGTTGGACGTTGGACGTTGAACGTTGGACGTTGGACGTTTCCCCTCTTCGCCGCTTAAAGAGTACTCGCTCCTGACCCACTCCAGCGCTTGGTCACGATTAGTGAGCGCGCCCTCCAATTGCCGCGTCTCCACCGCCTCAAGAATCTCGCCAAACTGCGGTCCCGGCTTCAGTCCGAGCGCGATCAGATCATCTCCCCGCACCAGCGGCGGCGGAATAATCGGCTCGTTCGCGAACTCTTCCCGTTTCTTTTGCAGAAAATCGTAGTTATCCATCATTCCATGGCTGCTCGCGCAATCGACCCGATGCAGCTCGAGCTCATCGGCAAACGTGGGCCGCGCCATGAAGCGTTTCAGTTTCGCCACCCGCATGTTCGGCACGTCCTTGAAGACCATGTGCTGCCGCACCGCTTCCACCGTCGCGTCGATCTCCGCGCGGGAAAATCGCAGCCGTTCCATGACGGCTTCCGTCATTTCCGCGCCGACGCGATCGTGCCCGTTGAAACGGATGCGCCCGGCTTCATCGACGACGGAGGTCGGCGGCTTGCCGATGTCGTGAAAGAGGACGCTGAAGACCAGCGGGAACGAAGCGTCGTCCGGCAGCAGCTCCAGCATGATTCGCGTGTGCTTGAACACGTCGCCTTCGGGATGGAATTGCGGTGGTTGCTCGCAGCCTTTCATCGCTTCCAGCTCGGGCAAAACAATTTTCATCAGTCCGCTCGCATCCAGTAAATCCCATCCGCGCACTCGCCGCGGCGACATGAAAATGCGCACCAGTTCCTCGCGGATTCGCTCGGCGCTGATCTCACTGATCAAAGGCGCCTGGGCGACGACCGCACCCCAGGTCGCCGGCTCGATCTCGAATCCGAGGACCGTCGCGAATCGAATCGCGCGCAACATCCGCAAGCGATCTTCGGCGAAGCGTTGCGCCGGATCGCCAATGGCCCGGATCACGCGCGTTTCCAGGTCCGCGCGTCCATCCACAAAATCGATGATCTCGTTCTTTTCCGGATCGAAGAACATCCCGTTGATCGTGAAATCACGGCGGGCGGCGTCTTCCTTGGCTGTCGCGAAATGCACTTCGGTTGGATGCCGGCCATCGAGATAAGCGCCGTCCGAGCGAAAGGTCGCGACCTCGAATTGGAA
>JBEEHU010000071.1:0-13330 GCA_041167565.1 Verrucomicrobiota bacterium
GTTCGCCTGACTCCTGCTGGAGCGCCGCCATTTGCCGATCCAATTCCTGAATCTGAGAGAGGAGCGCTTCCTTCCGCTCCGATAGCTTGACCATCTTGCGCAGAGTTGCGCTGGAAATATCGATCAGCATCACCGGAGTTTGCGCGACCGCCGGAAATCCTGCAATGCCTTATCTTAGACGCCCGCCCGACTTAGATATCACCGCGGCTACGCCGCCTAACATGACTAAGACAGTCACAGCCGCCGCGGAAAACCACATGACAGGAGCGGGCAGGAGGGCGAAGCGAGTAACCTCTTCGGCGATAAACCATCCGCCGCCGGAGAGCACGTAGGCGATCGCCGTTGCCAGCAGGGTGACGCCAAGAAGGATTGCCGCGCGGAACGGGCGACGCACGCGTCGCGCCGGCATTTTTCGCAAGACGCCGGCGGTAAAGCCGGCGTCGTCAATATACGCCGTCTCATCGCGCAAACGCGCGTCGAGCCAGTCTTCCTGTAAATTTTCGTTCATGCCTAATTCGTTTCCCAAACCGCGAGCGATTTCTTCAATTTCTCCCGGCCTCGCAAAACATTCGTCTTCACAGTGCCGAGTGGAATGTCGAGAACGCGCGCGGCTTCATCATGCGATAATCCATTTTGGCAGCAAAGCAAAATCGCGGTGCGCTCGTGGAGTGGGAGCAACTGGAGGGCGTGATTGAGGTCATGGCGAAGAGCGGGATCGACGGTTTGGGGATCATGTTCCCGTTCCAGTTGAGCTTCATCGATGCCAACCAGCTCTTTTCGTTTACGAGCTTCCTCCCGAAAGCAATTATACGCGATCCGATAAAGCCACGTGGAGAAGCGCGCCTCGCCGCGGAAGCTGCGGAGATTTTTGTAGGCTCGCAGAAACGTCTCCTGCGCGAGATCGTCCGCGAGCGTAACATCGGCGCGAACGAGCTGACGGAGCAGACCCCGGACGCTCGACTGATGATTCCGGACCAGTTCCCCAAAGGCGTGGTGATCATCCCGGAGAAGAACGCGAGCGACGAGATCTGCATCGGTTAGCGCCACGCGCGCAGGTTAGGGCAACGGCGGGACTTTGTCTTTACGTCCTTCGAGCTTCCAAACCACCAGATAAGCGGCCCCGATCAAAAAAGGAATCATACCCAGGCTCCAGGCGCCGCCGTCGCTCACCGCGCCGAAGAAGATCATGATGCCGATGCCGACCATGACCAGGACGACGCCGCGCCGCATATCCGATCGCGCGCGCATCACCGGCGGCGGCGCGAAGAGAGCTGGAGGAACTTCCTGGCCTTTTTCCACCATCATCCGGACGGTGCGATGCAGAGAACGCGACTTGAGGTAACTGAAGAACATGATCGCGACCACGATCAGCAGTGGCGTGAGGAACGTCGAAAAGATGATGCCGACGATCGGAATAGCGACCCATGCGCCCAGATCTCCGGAATCGTCACCGTCGCTGTGTCTGCTAATGGTGGGCCCGTGGTGACGATCGATGGTCACTCCAAATTTGCGTTTGAGCTTCCGCGCGACATCGCGGCTGATGTCATCGTCGTCAGCGGGAGTTGCCGAGACGGCTGCGCTCGGTGAGACAATCGCGGCGGCCAGGGTGGGGCTCGGGAGTGCCGGGGCCGGGGAGACAGTGGCTTGAGCGGCGGGCGAAGCAGCCGGGGTGGGCGCCTGACCGAACAGGCTCAATGCCAGAGCGACCGAACAGAGGCAGGTTAAGAAGGTGATTTTCATAGTTGTCCTTTTGCAGTGAGATGCAGCCGGGCCTGGCTTTGGATTCAAAAAAAATCCCGCAGCGGAAATCTGGACTGGGGAGCGGGTGACGAGACTCGAACTCGCGACGTCCTCCTTGGCAAGGAGGTGCTCTACCACTGAGCTACACCCGCATTTTGAAGAGGGAGGAATAATGTCCACTGCCCCCGGAGACGCAAGGTTTTTGTCTCAATGGAGGGACGAGCTCTGCGAGTCCGCGCTCATTGTTCCCAATGGCGAGGCGTCGCGAAGCTCCGCCCTCCATTCCGCCGACCTTGTCGGCTCTTTGCAAAATCGCATTTTCATTGACCGTTAGCCAATGTCCGGTCTCACCATCGTCCCGTCTCGCGAACGCTTCGCCGAGTTAGCAAAGCTCGGCAACGTCATCCCGGTCTTTGTCGATCTCGTCGCCGATGGGGAGACGCCGGCTTCCGCGTTCCAAAAATTGGACGAAGGCGGCTACTCGTTCCTCTTCGAATCGGCGGAGCAAACGCAGCAGTCGGGCCGTTATTCTTTTCTCGGCTTCAATCCGCGGCTGACGATCAGCAGCCATGGCGCGGTCGTTTCATTCGCCGAACATGGCCACACCCAGACCACGGAGGCCAGCGATGATCCGCTGGCGGAGTTGGAACGAATGATGACGCGCTTCCATTTCGTGGCGGAGCCGGACCTTCCGCGCTTCGCTGGCGGCGCAGTCGGCTTTCTCGGATATGACGTGGCGCGGTACTTCGAAAAATCGGTCCCACCACCTCCCCGCGACGATCTCAAACTGCCCGAAATGATTTTCATGATCATGGGCTTGCTCGTTGTCTTCGATCATCGCTACCGGCGGCTAAAAATCGTGGCGAACGTTTTTCTCGACGATCACGCGAGCACCGTCGCGGCATACGACGACGCCAAGAAAAGAATCCACAGCGCGCTCGCGAAATTATCGAGCCCGGCTCGGTTGCCCCTGATCGATGCGCAGAAACCCGTTACCCGGCGGACGGTGCGCAGCAACAGCACCCGGGAAGAGTTCGAGGCGAGTGTGCTAAAGGCGAAGGAATACATAAAGGCGGGCGACGTATTTCAAGTCGTCCTCTCCCAGCGTTTCGAAACCGACTTCACCGGCGATCCGCTGAAGCTTTATCGCTGCCTGCGGCTCGTGAATCCGTCGCCCTACATGTTTTGTCTGCGCTTTGGCGATCTCTTCTCGCTCGTCGGCAGCTCGCCGGAATTGCACGTCCGCGTCACCGACCATCTCGCCGAAGTCCGACCGATCGCCGGCACCCGGCGACGGGGCAAAACCGCGGAGGAAGATGCCGCGAACGCCGCGGAATTGCTCGCCGACCCGAAAGAAAGAGCCGAGCACGTGATGCTGATCGACCTCGCGCGGAACGACCTCGGCCGGATCGCGGAGGTCGGCAGCGTCCGCGTGACGGAGCAGATGGTGATCGAGCGCTACAGCCACGTCATGCACATCGGGTCGCATGTTGTGGCGCGTTTGCGAAAGGACAAGACCGCTTACGACGTCATGCGCGCCACGTTTCCGGCCGGGACGGTCTCGGGCGCGCCTAAAATTCGCGCGATGCAGATCATCAGCGAACTGGAAACAACCAAACGCGGCTGCTACGCGGGCGCCGTTGGCTATTTTGGTTTCGATGGCGCGCTCGATTGCTGCATCGCCCTGCGTTCCATCGTTCTCAAGGACGGCCGCGCCTATTTGCAGGCTGGCGCCGGGATCGTGGCGGAGTCGGATCCGGCGAGTGAATTTCAGGAAACAGTCAACAAAGCGATGGCCATGGTCGATGCAATTAGCCGCGCGACGGACGAGTAAGACATGATCCTGATCATCGATAACTACGATTCGTTCACCTACAATCTCGTCCAATATTTCGGCGAGCTGGGTTGCGAGGTGCTGGTGAAGCGCAACGACGAAATCACCTTGGCTGAGATCGAATCGCTGAATCCGGATCGGATCTGCATTTCACCGGGTCCGGGAAGGCCGGAAGACGCCGGCATCAGTAATGCGATCATTGGCAAAATCGGGCCGAGAAAACCAGTCCTGGGAGTTTGTCTCGGGCACCAATGTATCGGCGCCGCTTTCGGGGCGGAGGTCGTGTCGGCGCCGCGACTGATGCACGGCAAGACGTCACCGATCCTACATCGTGGCGCCGGTGTGTTCGCCAATTTGCCCACGCCGTTCGATGCGACGCGATACCATTCGCTCATTGTTCGCCCCGAAACTGTGCCCGATTGCCTCGAGATCACGGCGGAAACAGCAGAAGGCGAGATAATGGGATTGCAGCATCGCCACTTTCCGATTCACGGAGTCCAATTCCATCCCGAATCGATCCTGACCGCCGATGGGATGAAGTTGTTGAAGAATTTCTTGTCCGGGTAGCGCGCGCGTCTCGCGCGCTGGCGACGGCGTCTCGCCATCGCGGACTTTCGAAAGACTGTTTCAGCGAGACGCCGAAACCAACGCGCGAGACGCGCGCGCTACCCAGAGTTCGCTGCCACGCCCGGTCCGATTACCTCGCGAATCGCGCGCAGTTTACGCAGCATCTCTTCGTATTCACTCAAGGTGAGCGCTTGCGCGGCGTCGCAAAGCGCCACCTTCGGATCGTTGTGCACCTCCACGAGCACACCATCCGCGCCGGCCGCGACGCCGGCGCATGCGAGCGGCGCCACCATGTAATTTTTTCCCGCAGCGTGCGATGCATCGATGACCACCGGCAAATGCGAAATACGCCGAACGGCGGGGATCGCCGCGAGATCGAGCGTGTTGCGCGTGTGCTGGGCAAAGGTCCGCACGCCACGCTCGCACAGGATCACCTGATAATTTCCCTCCGACATAATGTATTCGGCGGCGAGGAGCCATTCATCGAGCATCGCGGCCATCCCGCGCTTCAAAAGGACGGGCAGCTTCGAACGGCCCGCGCGCCGCAGCAGAGAAAAGTTCTGCATGTTGCGCGCGCCGATCTGGATGATGTCGCCGTATTTTTCGACCAGATCGACGCCCGCTACATCGAGCGCTTCGGTCACGATCTTCAGACCAAATTCTTCCCGGATTTCCGCCATGATTTTGAGTCCCTCTTCGCCGAGCCCGGGAAATTCGTAGGGCGAGCTGCGCGGTTTGAAGGCGCCCCCGCGAAAAAAGCGCGCACCACTGCGGGCAACCGTTTCAGCCACAGCGAAGGCCTGCGCCCGATTCTCGATGGCGCATGGCCCGGCGATGATGGCGAGCTCGTCGCCGCCGATCGTCGCGTCCCCTACCCGCACGACAGTTTTGTCGGGGCGAAGATCGAGCGTGATCAGTTTATACGGCTTGCTGACCCGGATCGCTTCGGCGACTCCGCGCATATTTTCGAAACGCGCCGGATCGACCGCGCCTTGATTTCCCGTGATCCCGATCGCCGTCCGCGTCGCGCCCGGCATGACATGCGGCCGATAGCCGAGCTGTTCGATCAAGCTGACCACATCCGCGATTTCGGCGTCCGCGGCGCCGGCTTTCATTACGATTAACATCTGGCGTCTACCTTATACCGGATTCGCGAGGCCTACGATCCGCGGAGCCAATTTTTTGCAGCGGCGATCTCGGCGAAAACCAATTGGTGCGAGGCTTCTTCGAATCGCAGGGTAACGTCGGCGCCCGCGTCGCGCAGCATCGCAGCCAGGCGCTCAGCGTTTTCCACCGGCACGATTGGGTCATGTTTGCCGGAGCAGATCAATACCCGGGCGCCCGTGAGATTCGGCAGGGTCGCCGGCGTCAGCGGCACCATCGCCCGGAAGAGGATTGCGCGAGTCAGCACTCCGGGCCGTAACAGAAAAACCGCTGCGGCGATGTTCGCGCCGTTGGAATAACCAACCGCAGTCAGACGTTGCGGGTCGAACTTGTACTGCGCCGCTGCCGCGACCACGAAATCAGCGAGCTCATGCGCGCGCCTCACGACATCTTCTTCATCGAAGACGCCTTCGGCCAGCCGCCGGAAAAATCGCGGCATCCCATTTTCCAGGACGTTTCCGCGCAAACTAAGAACCGCGGCTGTCGGGTCGAGATCGCGGCCGGGCGGAAGCATGTCATTTTCGTTTCCGCCCGTTCCGTGGAGGAGCAAGAGAACTCGCCGTGCGGGACTTTCCTCCGAGGGAATAAAACGGTGGATGTAACTGAACTCGTTCATGGTCGGACTATGTAAGTTAGATTGGACCTATCTCGATGTATATCTGGCGAAAATCCGTGGGAGCGCGGTGGCTCCGCGCTCACAATGAAGATATCATGCGGCGCTTCGGCAATTCGTTTGTAGTCATTGATCGTCCGGGAACTCAGCGCGCGTTGGTTCAGCTTTCCTTTGGGACGCGGCGAGAGGCGCAGAAACTCATACGGGAGTTCGGCGGCAGCCTGGAGAAACTGCGGCCCGACTGGCTCCAGCATTTCGCGAAGCGGAATCAAACCAAGCCGTTGCGAATCGGTTCACGCCTTGTGGTTCTGAGTACGGCGGCCAAGCCGAACACGACCGCGCGCGCCGTCGTCATTCCAGCCGAAACGGCGTTCGGTACCGGCGAGCATGCCACCACCGCCATGTGCCTGCGTCTGCTCGAACGGATCACGCGCCATCTCGCGCCGGGTTGGCGAATGCTCGATGCGGGCACCGGCAGTGGCATTCTCGCGATCGCGGGCAGTTGCTTTGGCGCAAAGCATGTATTGGCGATCGACAGCGATCCGCTCGCGCTCGGTCCGGCGAAGCGTAACGCGCGCGCGAATCGGATTCGAAACATCGAGTTCGTTCTCGCTGATGTTTTGAAAAGCACGGTGCGCGGCAAATTCGGTGTCATTACCGCCAACCTTTTCAGCGAAATTCTGATCGAGGCGCTGCCGTTCTGGTCACGCCATCTAGCCCACAACGGTAGTCTCATACTTTCGGGAATATTGCGGTCGCAGGAGAAAGCGGTCGTCGAGTCGCTGCGACGGAACGGCTTTCATGCTCTCGAAGTCCGACGAAGAGGGAAATGGGTTGCGCTTCTAGCGTCTCGGCGCACCTCGAAAAGGCCTTGACGCAGGCAGGCGTCGAACGCATTTTCCTCGACCCGTTCGCGGTCTCGATTTTCCTGCATCCACGCGGTTGATCTGTCGAAGCCGCCTGGGTAAACTGCATGCCTGCCGAAGAACTTTCCTACGTCATCGTCACGCCATATTCGATGCGCAAATCGCGCACCGGCGGCATTATTGCACGGTTGATCTCGCGAACGGGACTGGATCTCGTCACGGCGCGAATGTTCGCGCCCAGTGAAGCGCTGACGAAACGTTACGCGGAGACGATCGTGACCGAAACGGATGCGCGTCATCGCGCGACGCAGGAACTGATCCGCGATTACGTGCTGAAGAATTTCACTGGCAAGGCGAACGGACAGAATCCGCGCGTAATGTTTCTCGTCTTCCGCGGTGAGGACGCGGTCGAGAAGGTGCATCGCACAATCGGGCACATCGTGCATGAACGGACCAGCGGCGAAACCATTCGCGATACCTTCGGCGATTACATCACGGACGAAGCCGGCAACGTCATTTACTTCGAACCCGCGGCACTCGCGGCGTTCGACAGCAAGGCAGTCGAACACGACCTGAAACTTTGGTCCGAATTTTCCGACAGCGACGGCGGAATCCTCGATCACGTCATCGAATTCCCGAAGGAGGCGAAGGTGGAAAAGTCGCTCGTGCTGATCAAGCCGGACAACTTCAAGTTCCCGAATCAGCGGCCCGGTGGCGTAATCGAGGTTTTTTCGCGCACCGGTCTTTATATCGTGGGATTCAAAGTTCACCGCATGAGCGTGGCGCAGGCCGAGGAATTTTACGGCCCGGTATTGCCCGTCCTGGAAGACAAACTCGGGCCGGAGAAAGGCCGCAATGCCTGGGAAGACATCGTCGAGTTCATGGCCGGGGGACGCCCGAGCGCAACGAAAGGCGACCAGCGCAACGCGCCCGGCAGCGAGAAGTGCATCGCGATCGTTTACCAGGGCGATGACGCCGTGCGAAAAATTCGCGAAGTCCTCGGCCCGACCGATCCGGCGAAAGCGCCGCCGGGCTCCATCCGGAAAGAATTCGGCCAGACCATCATGATCAACGCCGCCCACGCCTCCGACTCCGCCGAAAACGCGAAGCGCGAGATGGCGATCGTGCAGGTGGACGAGAATAACTTCAAACCTTTGATTGAAAGTTTCTACGCGCGCCCATAGCTTGCGCTCCCATTTTGCAAACCCTGAACCCGATCTCGACAGCCATGGAAATCTCCGCGCGCGCCGCTCAATTAAGCCCCTCTCTTACCCTTTCCATCGACAGCAAAGCGAAAGCGATGAAAGCCGAAGGAATCGACGTGTGCGGCTTCGGCGCGGGCGAGCCTGACTTCGATACGCCGGAGCACATCAAGGCGGCGGCGATCGCGGCGCTCGAAGCCGGCTTCACGAAATATACACCGAGCGCCGGACTGCCGGAATTGCGTCAGGCCATTGCCGAAAAACTCGAGGCCGATAACCAGATCACGTATCGGCCGAGCCAAATTGTCGTCAGCAGCGGCGCGAAGCATTCCTGTTACAACGCGATCCTAGCGACCTGTCAGGCCGGCGACGAGGTTCTCATTCCCTCCCCGTATTGGGTGAGCTATCCGGACATGGTTCGGCTCGCCGGCGCCGAGCCGGTCGTCGTGCAAACCAACGAGCGTAACGGCTGGAAAATGCGCGCCTCGGATTTTGAAAACGCCATGACGCCGCGGACGAAAATGTTGATTCTCAACAGCCCGGGCAATCCGACGGGTTCGGTTTATACCCGCGAAGAATTGGAAGCGATCGTCGAAGTCGCGGCCGAAGAGGACATCTACATTCTCTCCGACGAAATTTACGAGAAGCTCGTTTACGACGACGTGAAACACGTTAGCATCGCTTCGCTTTCGCAGGAAGCCTACGATCTCACCATCACCGTCAACGGCTTCAGCAAAGCCTACGCGATGACCGGTTGGCGGCTCGGTTACCTCGCTGCGCCGGAAGCAGTCGCGAAAGCCGTTGATAACATCCAGAGCCACAGCACCTCGAATCCGTGTTCGTTCGCGCAGAAGGGCGCGGTCGCGGCGCTCAAAGGCGATCAGCAACCGCTCGCGGACATGCGCGATGAGTTCGGGATGCGGCGCAATTACATGTTCGACCGGATCACGAAGATTCCGAACATCACCGCCGTGAAACCGGAAGGCGCGTTTTACATTCTGGTCAACATCAGCCAGCTCGGTCTGAGTTCGCAAAATTTTGCCGACCGGTTGTTGAGCAAGGCGAATGTCGCGGTAATTCCGGGTGTCGCCTTCGGTGACGACCGAACGGTGCGGCTCAGTTACGCTACGAGCGTCGACATCATTAAAAAAGGTCTCGACCGGTTTCAGGATTTCTGCCGGACGCTGTAACGAGTTCGGAATTCGGAATGTCTTCCGGATATCTCGCGCTCGTTCTTCACGCGCATCTGCCGTTCGTCCGGCATCCCGAACACGAAGACTTCCTCGAAGAAGAGTGGCTCTTCGAAGCGATCACGGAAAGTTACATCCCGCTCCTCAACATGATGGAGCGGCTCGCGCGCGAAGGAGTGCCGTTCAAGCTGACGATGACGGTGACGCCGACGCTCTGCGCGATGTTGCAGGACGAACTGCTGCGCGAACGCTACCTGCGCCACCTCGACCGGCTGATTGATCTCGCAGGCCGCGAGATCGATCGCAATCGCGATCATGAGCAGCTCCGCGGGCTGGCGGAATTTTATCACACGAATTTCTCCGAATGCCGAACCCGCTTTCTCGAATGGAATGCCGATCTGCTTTCCGTTTTCCGCCGATTGCGCGACCAAGGTTTTCTCGAGATCATCGCCTCCGCTGCGACGCATGGGTTGCTTCCACTGCTCGAGCAATCGCCTGAGTCGGTCCGTGCGCAAGTGCTCATCGGTTGCGATGCCTATCGCGAAACCTTCGGCGTCGATCCCGCGGGATTCTGGTTGCCGGAATGCGCCTACAGCCCGGGCTTGGAGACCATTTTGCAGGAGGCAAATTTGCGCTGGTTTATCATCGATGCCCACGGGTTGATGTTCGGTCAGCCGCGGCCGCGCCACGCGATCTTTGCGCCTTGTTACACGCCAGCGGGCCCGGCGGCGTTCGCACGCGATCGCGATTCGAGCCGCCAAGTCTGGAGCGCGACCGAGGGTTATCCGGGCGATCCGGCCTATCGCGAATTTTACCGCGACATCGGATTCGATCTTCCGCCAGAATACATCCGGCCCGGCTCGGTCGCGGCGTTTCGGAAATTCACTGGCATCAAATATCACCGAATCACCCGCCGCGATGGCGCAAAGGAACTTTACGATCCCGCCTCAGCTGCGATTGCTGCGGACGCGCACGCCTCACATTTTTTGGAAGCGCGGCGACAGCAGATGAACGAACTCCGCGGATTGGATTTCGATCCGATCGTCGTAGCGCCATTCGACGCGGAGTTGTTCGGCCACTGGTGGTTCGAGGGACCGCAGTTCCTCGAGTCGTTTATTCGCAAAGCGGCCTACGAGCACCAGGACCTTCGCCTGACGAGCAAGAGCGAATATGGCCGGGCGGATTTTCAGCTCACGACCCCCACCGAATTTCTCGCCGGCCATCCAACGCAACAAACCATTTCTCCTGCAGCCTCGAGCTGGGGTGAGAATGGATATCTGGGCGTCTGGCTCAACGATTCAAATTCCTGGATCCTTCCGCATCTCCATTCCGCCGGGCGCCGGATGACGGAGGCGACGCGCGCTGATGCCGCCAATGCCAATACGCTGACCGACCGCGTCCTCAAGCAAATGGCGCGCGAATTATTACTGGCGCAGTCGAGCGACTGGGCGTTCCTGATCAAGACCGGGACCGCGAAGCATTACGCGACAAAACGCGTGACCGATCATCTGCTGCGATTCAATCGTCTTTATGACGAACTCAACAACGGCAGTGTCGACAAAGGTTTCCTCTCGAACTGTGAATGGCGCGATAACCTTTTCCCCAAGGTGAATTGGCGCTATTACAAATGATGCGGATTGCGGATTGCGGATTGGGGAAAGAGGCGGTCGCCGCGGTGCTCGGCGTGATTCTTTTCGCCGGCTCGACGAGCGCGCAGGAATCGCCGATTCCATCTCCCTCTCCGAGTCCGACCGAAGCACGAAGTGTCCGCGTCAGTTTTGTGCCGCCGCCGCTCGATGGTACGATCAGTCTCGGCATCTATGACGCGAAAGGGAAACTGGTGCGCGTCCTATTCCGCGAGGCGGACATCAACGACCTCAACATCGGGCACGACTCGCTCTCGACGACGTGGGACGGGAAAGATGACGCCGGAGAAAATGTTCCGCCCGGAAAATACAGCGCGCACGGCTTCGTCGTGGGCGACGTCAAGATCGAGGGTGTCGGGTTTTTCTTTAACGATTGGATCACCGCGCCGGATTCGCCGCGTTTCTCGAAGATCACGGCCTTGCGAATGCGAGACGACGATTTATTGCTCGCCGTTGAACTCGTCCCGCCCGGCGGCGGCCACGTGCTCTACGAAATCGCAAACAAAACCACGAAGTTGAGCGATACCGATCCGGAGCCGACCGCATCGCCGCAGCCTTCCGCATCTGTGTCCGGCCGCAACGGGACTCACTGGGTGATCGATCGCAGCGGATCGAATACGATGGAGTTGAAGCAGTTTTCTTCCACAGGCGAATTCCTTCGCCGGCTTCCCATTTCTCAGGGAGATCCCCAGCCAAAGGCGGTGGCGGCGTCCACGACGCAGGACAAAATTTATCTACTCGAGGAAAACGGCACGTCGCAACGTGTTCGCGGGCTCAGCCTGGCCGAAACAAAAAAGGAGAGCGGCGAACAAACCGTCTCCGATTGGAAAGTGGATTTCGAGAAATCAATCGTCGCGCACAAGAATTTTTCGCTGATCGACGGCAAACCTGTTGCGTCCGGTGGCAGCACCGAAACGCCGGACAAAATTAAGGTGAAGCTTCAGCCAAATCCACTCCTGGCAGATAATCGAGTGACGATCGAGCTGAGCGTCGGAGTCGACGCGGATGGGAGTTTCTTGAAAACGATTGATGGATTGCCGCTGTGCACCATCAGCGAAACCCAGGAACTGATTCGTGGTCTCCTGAGCGCACGCGGCGTGAACGCTATCGACGTTTTTCAGGATGACGGCGGGGTCGTCGAACAATTTCGGCTGAGCGGCGTGGACCAGATGATGAGTTTCGATTGCGGCGGTTTTGAATTGAAATGAAATACGCTCTTAGTTGAGATTTGCCGATGCCGCGCGACATCGTTTACTTCGATCTTGAAACCCAGCGGACTGCGAACGACGCCGGCGGCTGGGCGCGAAAAGGCGACATGCAAATGTCGGTCGGCGTCATTTTCAGCACGGCGACTGGCCGCTATGAAGTCTACGGCGAAGCACAGGTGCATCGCCTGATCGAGCGGTTGCGTCGGGCCGATCTCGTCATCGGCTTCAACGTCCTGAACTTCGATTACCAGGTGCTGATGGGATACACCATTCTGGATCTGGTCGCCGAACTTCCCACGGCCGATCTCATGGCCGACATGGAAAAGCGGCTGGGTCATCGGCTCGGCCTCGACGCGATTGCCCACGCCACGCTTGGCATTCAGAAGACCGCGGTGGGATTGGATGCAATCCGCTGGTGGCGCGAAGGACGCATTCTCGAGATCGCGGAATACTGCTGCTTCGACGTGAAGGTGACGCGGCTGGTGCATGAACACGGTTGCCGGCACAAGGAATTGTTCTTCCTCGATCGCTTCGCACAGCGTCAGCGGGTGGAGATTGATTGGGCGCATTTGGAAGAAGCGACGCCGCTGGCCGTCGAAAACGCTTCCTAGCAACCACCCGCATTCTTTGTTAGTTAAGCCCCTTATGTCTTCGGAGCCTCAGCAAACTCTGGCGCGCAACGCGAGCGTGAGCGGCATGTCGCTGCACACCGGCGAAAAAGTGACGCTGAAATTGCAGCCGGCCCCGGTCGATTCCGGCATCAAGTTCAAGCGCAAGGACCTCCAGGACGAACCGACGATCGACGCGACGATCGCAAACCTGAAGACGGTCGAACGCGCCACCACCATCGGCGAAGGCTCGATGCGCGTGCACACCGTCGAGCATATTCTCTCGTCGCTCGCCGCGATGGGAATCGATAATGCCGTCGTCGAGATGGACGCGAACGAACCGCCGATCGGCGACGGAAGCGCGCGGCCTTATGTCGAGCTGATTAAAAAAGCGGGCATCGTTGCGCAGGAAACGCCGCGCCGGATCTTCGACGTCCGCGAGCCGATCCACGTTGAGACCAAAAGCGGATCGCTGCTGGCGATTTTTCCCGATCCGAAATTTCGGATCTCCTGCACGCAAGTCGGGCCGAACGGACAGTTCACCCAGTTTTTCTCCAGCGAGATCACGCCGGCGATTTTCGAGCGCGAGATCGCACCGGCCCGGACATTTGTCTTTTACGAAGATGTCCAATCGCTCATGGACAAAAACCTCATCAAAGGCGGCAGCCTGGAGAACGCGATTGTGATCCGGG
>JBEEHU010000072.1:0-37481 GCA_041167565.1 Verrucomicrobiota bacterium
GGTCGATGTCGTCGCCGCTTTCGACGCGGTCCATTGAGCGCTCACGCTCGAGTTCGAGCTCCGCGAACTTGTGTTCGTAGGACGCAATGATCTCCCGGATCTTGTTCCGGATCGGGCTCGGATCGATTTCGATGTGATCGTAAACGGTCGCGAGTTTGCGGAGCAGCGTCTTGGTAATCTTGCGATTCGCCGGAATGATGATCTCGCCGGTCTCGGCGTTTACCACATCGAGCGGGATCTTCTCGCCGAGAAGAATATTCGAGAGCGCGTCGGTCAATTGCTCGGTCAGCTCTTCCTTCTTCTTCCGGTTGTCTTCCGTGATTGTCTTGAGCTGGCGCTTCGTTTCCGAAGGCGTCAGTTTTTCACGCGAAATCTCGTGGCGCGATGAAACCTTCACATCCATCACGATGCCGTAGGTGCCCGATGGAACGGTCAGCGACGTGTCTTTCACGTCGGCGGCTTTCTCGCCGAAGATGGCGCGAAGGAGACGTTCCTCCGGCGCCAGTTCCGTCTCGCTCTTCGGCGTGATTTTGCCGACGAGAATGTCGCCCGGCTTCACTTCCGCGCCGACACGCACTACTCCGTCCGGTCCGAGATTGCGCAACGCTTCTTCGCTGACGTTGGGAATGTCACGCGTGATTTCTTCCGGCCCGAGCTTGGTGTCGCGCGCGCCGATCTCGAATTCATCGATATGAATCGAGGTGTAGATATCCTCCTTCACGACCTTCTCCGAGATCATGATGGCGTCTTCGAAATTGTAACCGTTCCACGGCATGAACGCGACGAGCACGTTCCGGCCGAGCGCCAGTTCGCCCTGATCCGTGTTCGGACCGTCGGCGATGACCTGGCCGCGTTTCACGTGCTGGCCTTTCTTCACGATCGGCTTCTGGTTCACGCACGTGCCTGCGTTCGAACGCATGAACTTGCGCAGCTCATACACGTGCACGCCCGCTTCGTGGTCGGTCTTCAATTTCTTCCGGCCCTCGGGCATGTGGCCGTCTTTCGTGACGACGATTTGATCAGCGGTAACCGACGCGACCTTACCGGCTTCAGTTGAAATCAACACCGCGTGGGAATCGCGCGCGACTTTGCCTTCCAATCCGGTGCCGACGAGCGGCGACTCCGAGACGATCAACGGAACGCCCTGGCGTTGCATGTTCGAGCCCATAAGCGCGCGGTTCGCGTCGTCATGCTCGAGAAATGGAATCAGGCCAGCCGCGACAGAAACCAGCTGTTTCGGCGAGACGTCCATGTAATGGACCTTCGACGGCTCGACTTCCAAAAAGTCGCCGCGATAACGGACCGAGACCTTCTCCTGGGTGAGATGTCCCTTCGCGTCCATGGTCGCGTTTGCTTGCGCCACGAGGAAATTTTCCTCGCGATCGCCGGTCAAATAATCGACCTGCTCGCTGACGCGGCCCTTTTCGACTTTGCGGTAAGGCGTTTCGATAAACCCGAATTCATTGATCCGCGCGAAGGTGCTCATCGAGCTGATCAGACCGATGTTCGGACCTTCCGGCGTTTCGATTGGGCAGATGCGTCCGTAGTGCGACGGATGCACGTCGCGCACTTCGAAACCGGCGCGATCGCGGCTCAGACCACCAGGCCCGAGAGCCGAGAGCCGGCGCTTGTGCGTCAGCTCCGCGAGCGGATTCGTTTGATCCATGAACTGCGAGAGCTGCGACCGGCCGAAGAAATCGCGGATCACCGCGCTGAGCGCTTTCGGGTTGATCAACTTCTGCGGCGTCATGCCATCGATGTTGATGTCGAACAACGTCATACGCTCTTTCACGAGACGCTCGGTCCGCGCGAGACCGACGCGGCACTGGTTCGCGAGCAATTCGCCCACCGTCCGAACCCGGCGGCTGCCGAGGTGATCGATGTCGTCCAGCGTACCTTCGCCGCGGCGCAGGCTGATCAGATATTTGATCGCGCCGATGAAATCCTTGTCGGTCACGATGCGTTCCGTGAGGTCGACGTCGATCCCGAGTTTCTGATTGATCTTGTAACGGCCCACCCGGCCCAGATCGTATTTCTTTGGATCGAAAAAGAGCCGTTTCAGGAGCGCTTTCGCGTTCGCCACGGTCGGCGGATCGCCGGGACGCAACTTGCGATAGATGTCCTTCAGCGCCTCTTCCTGGTCATGCGCCGGATCTTTTTTCAACGCCTTCACGACGGTATCGTCGTTCGAAATGTCGATGACTTTAACGTCCTTGTGTCCCAGTCCCATGATCTGGCGCACGGTTGCCGCCGTGAGCGGTTCGAAGGCGCGCGCGACGGTCGCCTCGCCGTCGAGGACATCGGCAATGAGCACCTTCGTAGCGAGCTCTTCCTCGCCGAGTTTTTCGCTCAGCTTGAGGGTCTCGATGTTGTAGAAAAGTTTGATCACCTCTTCATCCGACCCGTAACCGAGGGCGCGGAGAAAAGTCGTCGCGAGGAATTTCCGCCGGCGTTTCCGGCGGTCGAGATAGATGTAAAGCAGGTCGCTGGTGTCGAACTGCACTTCGATCCACGAACCGCGGTCCGGAATGATCCGGAAGCTGTAGAGCACCTTGCCGTTCAGATGGATGCTCGACTCAAAAGCGATACCCGGCGAACGATGGAGCTGGCTCACGACCACGCGCTCCGCGCCGTTGATCACGAATGTCCCCTGCGGCGTCATGAGCGGGATCTCGCCCATGTAAACTTTTTCTTCCTTCGTCCCCTTTTCCTCGCGCAATTGGAACGTCACATGGAGCGGCGCGCTGTAGGTCTGGCTTTCCCGCTGCGCTTCCAGAGCGGTCAGCTTCGGTTCGCCAATCTCGTAATGGCTGAAATCGAGCGTGGCTTTTTCATCGTAGCTCTCAATCGGAAATACTTCCTTGAAGACCGCCTGGAGGCCGGACATTTTCCGCTTCGAAAACGGCACGTCCTTCTGCAGGAAATCGAGGTAGGAATTAAGTTGGACCTCGATGAGGTTTGGAGGCTCGATGCCTTCCTTGATGGTTCCGAAGTAGATTCGTTCCGACATAAATTTCTACACCAATCGTGGTTGTTGACGACACCCCGTCCGCTCACGGGATGGCGAATGAAAAGCTCACGGTCTCTCAGCCGCGAGCAAGGAGCGCAAAAATAGCAGCAAAACAGCAGCCGTCAAATTGCGTGCCACCGTTTTGTTGCCTGATTAAGTTTTGTCCGTCTGCTGCGAGTTTGAAAATAAATCGACTGCTTCTAACAAAAATATTTGTGACACACCGGCAGCCGGCGCGCAAGCTTTTTGCGCGCCCGGCCCCGGTGGGATGAAATTACTTGATTTCGACCTTGGCGCCCGCCGCTTCGATCTTTTTCTTGATCTCTTCGGCTTCCGCCTTGGTCACGCCTTCCTTGATCGTCTTGGGAGCGCCTTCCACGAGCGCCTTGGCTTCGGCCAGGCCGAGCCCGGGCACCGCGCTACGCACTTCCTTGATGACGCCAATCTTGTTCGCGCCCATCTCCTTCAAGATGACTTCAAAGGCTGTCTTCTCCTCAGCTGGAGCCGCCGCCGCGCCGCCGCCGGCAGTCGGAGCCGCGGCTGCCGCGACCGGAGCCGCTGCGCTGACGCCCCATTTTTCCTCGAGCTGCTTCACCAGACCGGCAATCTCGAGCACCGTGAGGCCGCTGAGTTGATCCACGATTGTATTTGTATCTGCCATATTATTTTCCTCTCAATTCGCCGCCTCCGGAAGCTTCCGAAGAATTAAGTCCCGCAGCCGCGGGATCGGTTGGTTGTTTTTGTTGCTCGCATCGCCATCCGCGGCGTCGCGAAATTCATTGTTACGCCGGCGTCTCCGCCGATGTTTCTCCTGGGGTTGTTTCTGCGGCGGGAGTCTCTGGAGTTGTTGCCGGAGTCTGTTCTGCCGCAGGCGCCTCTTCTTTCGTTGCTGCTGCGGGGGCCTCTTCTTTTGCTTCTGCCACTGGCGGCTCTTGCGTCACTTCTGCCGCTGGCGGTGCCGGCTGCGTTTCGGCAGGCGCAGCCTCCCCGGTTTTCGCTTCCGGAGCAGGCGTTTCCTTTTCAGCCGCGACCGGAGCCGGAGCCGCGGCTTCCGCTGCTGCTCCCTTGTCCCCCTTGGCTTTCAAGAGTCGGGCGAATGCCGATGCCGGCTCGTTCAAAACTCGAACCAAACGTGTCGCGGGAGCGAGCAGCAATCCGAGAAGCTGCGATAGCAAAATCTCGCGCGAAGGCAGCTCGGCCAACGCTTCCACATCCGAAGTCGACAAAATCGCCTTATCGACGACGCCGATCTTTAGCGTGGCGATTTTGAACTCCGCCGCGAACATCTTCAGGATCTTCGCTACCGGCGCAACATCGTTTTCCCCCATCACGATCGCCGTTTGCCCGGTCAGCTTGTCGCCGACATCCGGCATCCCGGAATCGGCCATGGCGCGTTTCAGAAAACTGTTTTTCACCACGCGCACTTCCGCGCCGGCGGGAGCGAGCCGATTTCGGAGCTCGCCAAATTGATCGACCTTCATCCGTTGGTAATCAGTCACCAGCAGGAACGGCGAACGGTTGAGCCTCTCGGCGAGGTCGGAAACGATCGAGGCTTTTTCTGGTCTCATGGCGATTGGTTTCCGTTAGATGCTCAAGTAAGGCGACGGATCGACGTGCAATCCGGGCGACATCGTCGCGCTCAGCGTCATTCCTTCCACGAACCGGCCTTTCGCCGTCGCCGGCCGGGCGCGCACGACCGCTTCGATCACCGCAGTTCCGTTTTCGATCAATTGATTCTCCGCGAATGAAAATTTTCCGACCGGCACCGCGACGTTGCCGTTCTTATCGAGCTTGAATTCAACCCGGCCCGCTTTCACTTCGCCCACCGCTTTAGCCGTATCCTCGGTCACCGTGCCCGTTTTCGGATTCGGCATCAGGCCACGCGGACCAAGCACTTTGCCGAGTTTGCGCACTTCCGCCATCGCGGCCGGCGTCGCGATCGCGACATCGAAATCCTGAAAACCTTCCTGGCATTTCGCGATCATGTCCTTGAAGCCGACGTATTCAGCGCCGGCATCCTTCGCCGCCTTCGCCGCCTGCCCTTCCGCGAAAACCAGGACGCGCACCAGCTTTCCGCTCCCGTGCGGCAGCGGACAAGTTCCGCGCACCATCTGGTCGGACTGCTTCGGATCGACCCCGAGCCGGAAGCAGACCGTGACGGTTTGGTCGAACTTTGTCGGCGGCAACTTTTTCAGAGTCGAGACCGCCTCGTTGAGGTTGTAGGTCTTGGTGCGATCCACCTGCTCGGCGGCCGCGCGATAACGTTTGCTGCGATTTTTTTGCATGATCTTTTGCAGTGCCAGCGTCCCGCGGCTGCGGGACTCCTGCTTCTTTTGTTACGCCTTCCTCGGCGCGGGACGTGGAAATTAGCGTCCGTTCGCTCCCTGTCAAAGCGAATCTTCGCGCCCACATCAATCGAAAAGGATCTCGCACAAAGGACCCAACGGATCACAACGCAGCAACCCAATTATCCTTTGTGACCCTTTGTGCCCTTCGTGTGAGCCTTCCGAATTTGCGGGTTGTCAAAACCGAAAGCGAACTGATAAACCTCGGGCATGCAACCCACAAAAATTATACTCGTTACAGTTTTTGCCGTGCTGATCACGGCCATGGCGATTACAGCCGCGCCGGTTAATTTCAGCGAAGTGTCTCTCTGGGTTCGCGCGCGCGAGACCGATCAATCGATTGTGCGCGAGATCAGCCAACGCAAGCTCACCAAAGCGCTGACGCCGCAGGAGGAAACCACCCTGAAATCGCAAGGGGCGAGCGATTCACTGATCCAATCTTTGCGCAAGCCGGCATTGATTGCGCCGCCGGAAAACGCCGCCAGGACGGACCCAAAACCACAGCCGCCGAAAGTGCAGCCGCCGACTGAAACCGTGACCGATTCAGCCGCGGATAACGTTCAGGTTTTTGAAGTGACCTCCGGCCATCCCATTAACCTCAGCCAATGGGGCGGACCCGACTACGAATTTGCCTTCAACGTCTTTCGTTTCGCGGGCGAAAACGTCGTCGAGCCCGTCATGGTCGACACCGTCCGCACCTACACCGATGTCGCCCATTACGTCGGGGTTCTCGGGACCGGTCCGCGAACTACTCAGCCCTATTACCGCGGCGCCGGAAAACTGATTCCCTATCTTGGAGGCGACCTGAAAGAAGACACTCACATGATCGGTGATTACATCGCGGTCTCGTCCCACTCCGCCTCGCGCGCCATGTCGATCGACCGGCGGCACCCCGTTTTCATGAAGGGTTCGCCGTACACTCTCTACCCCATTTACGGTGTGCGAGGCGCGTCGCTTTATTATATCAGCCATTCCGCCGACTCCGTGAAGCTCGCAGTCCGGATCGCCAGTCGTTGATTCCCTGAATCATCACAGCTCAGAGCATCTCGTGCTCGCGCTCGTGCTTGGCGCGAGACGTTCGCGCGGTGCGACCGTCGCTCCGCATCAGTGCGGCGCGGTCCTACTTCAGCGGAAAAGCGGCTCCAAGATTGCTTTGTTCATGACAACGCACGGGAAACCACCGGCCGCGTCTTACCGCGAGAAAGTTTCCGCGAAGGCCTACCCCCACGACGGGTCGACCGCGGATACCAGCGAAGCGTCAGATTCTCGCTTGATCAGCCCAATGCTTGCGGCGCGACCGCGGAAGATGTGTCAGATCCTCAGGATCATCTGCATCTTGGCCGCCAATACTGCACCATCTAATCCGCTGAACAACGATGCATAATTAATCCCCATGCCGTCTAGATCTGCCAATGCCTCTGTGGCTAAAGAATCAGGTACGGTGAACTGCCACAAAGCGAATGGTTGTTTGTCTCGGGGGCTAAATGCTTCAACGTGCTCCTCTAAGTTAGCGGACGGCGTCCGCAGGATTGTAAATCCCCCAACCTGGTGCTTTAAACGTATATTTCCCAACCGCTCCACTCTTTCCAGTTCTACGCCATTATCCGTCCCCCAGACATAACTGTTACAATTTAACGCCCAAATCGCGACATCATCTCGTCCGCCGTTTGCTAGATCACAGGCAGCGAAAGCGAAAAATGCAGCGACATAGGGACTCTCGGACCAATCGAGTTGCCTTGTTGGAAGCCCGTAATGCCGGCCTAAGGCCATAATCTTTGCCTCCGAATCTTTGACGGCGGGATATTCTGGTGACCAACACGCCTCCTCCTTGAAGGAATCAAGCAGTTGCTGAGCTAGTTCCGTTCTGCTAGCGCCACTTTGACCAAGGGTGTTAAACCAGCGGTCAAACGAAGCCTCGAGCGTATATTGAGACGATGCGTGCCCCCGGAACCAATAGTCTCCCCGTCGGAATCTTCCATCCGGATAAAGAAGACTTAACATTTCGCGCTTTAGGTCGGACCAGCTATCACACCGAACACGATTTATTAGTGACATCACTCTTTATAGTATGGAATAACCGGTTGGGAACCCACGGACTTGATATTCAACGTATCAAGTATGCACGGATGAAAGACGTATTCAGCAGCTCTTGGCAGCTTGAAACTCTGAAGTTGGTGATCGCCATAAAATATAAACCTATCGCCGCCGGCCCTTTTTTCCACATAACCCAACAATCCGTTCTGCCATAAAGCTTGAAAGGGATCCGCCGATTCAAATTCTCTGTCTATCTTTTTGCGTCTTCTAGAGATCGCTGCCGCCTTGAAGCGATCGGTTCTTAGCCCTTCGATTAGGGCCCCCAACTGCTCGAGAATGCCGTCACGATACTCTGCAATGCTTGTATAGACGTCCGAATATTTTTTCGCGCCGGCTTCGGCTGGCATTTGATCCGAACTGATCTGGTTTGTGCAAATTACCAGCTGTTCTTTTCCGAAAGACCGAGCCCATTGTGAGACAACTTGACGGAAATGCTTCTCACGATTGGAATCGGCCGCATTTAATGCGCCTCTCGCGATAGATTCGCACAATGCGTTACCTAGGATGATCACATCGCGCGGCAGTAATCGCGTATGGCGAAGCAAGTATTGGTCAACCGGTTCAACCGTATTTCGGGCCTCGTTAGTAATCTCTGAGAAACCGAGCCAGCGCTCAAGCAAGGTCCCGTCACGATCGTACTGCACGTAATAGCGTTTCGACAAAGCCTCGACCTTTTTGTTGAGGAATCTGCTGGCCGCCTCAAAGTCCCAAAAAAGCGGCCGAATATATTCGGATTCGATAAAGCGCATCGCGTGTTCGCCCGCCAAAACTCGTACTAAGACCAAATCCCGCAGACATGCGAAGACGTGAAGTCGACTCCCGTACACAGCGTCTCGCAAGAGCCACATTATTTGGGTGAACAGGCCTCGCTGACAATGCATCCAGTACATCGGGGCATGGGAAAACTCATCATCGATAGCGTCGATGTAGAAGCACAATGGAGGACATTTGTGCACCAGTGTTTTCAGAACCGTGTCGAGATGCAACCATGCCGCATCTTCTAACACCCTATCGGTTCCGTTCCTCGATGTACAAGCGGCGATTAGAACCTTAACATTATCGAAAATCGTGAGGGCCGCCTGAAGTGGGGGGACTCCGGTGCAGATCGAGAAATGGTTTAGCGATTCAAGCTCGTTTTTGCTGAATCGCGTTGAAAGAGATGGGTCAAACAGAATTTGAGCAGCAACACTTCGGAGAATTGCAATTCTCCAAAGGCGCGTCCACCCTTCAGTCACCGTATATGCCGTGAAATTCTGGCCAAACCGAACAACTAAATTGGTGGGCAGAGGGTTATAATCCGGTTTGACAGAATGCAAATCGGGCTGGGCAGACGCGTGAGCTTCCATTCGCCGGAGATAGATGGTTTTTCCAGATCCTTTTCGGCCGAAAAATATCCGCGCTCGGAGATCTCCAGGTTGCGTCGCGAGCGCGCGCCAGCGGCTTGCGTTATTGAATTCGATGAATCCATAATTTCCCGCGCCGATATTCACCCGTGCTCCGTCTGGGAGACCGAAGGGTGAAGCCGAATCGCCATCGGGTTGCTGTGAGTCTTCGGTGAGCATTGTCGTCAGGAATACGGTAAGTTTAGGGCCGGTGGCATAATCGTGTTCAGAATAGCGTTAGGTGTCATCGGCGAGTGCATTGGCGTGCTTGCGTAGTTGCGGGCGGCGCGTTGACGTTAAAAAACGATGAGTTGGGCGGAAAACCAAACACCGGCGGCAATGGAGCGCGTCTGCTCACGACAATGGAGATGTCGAGCGTGGTAAAGATTCATCTCTGAGGGAAACTGAGCAGAGATGAGATTCTCTTGCCGATCATTAGGCAAGATTATTTTTGGCTTGAACGGGGTTTCATGATGCTAGCGAAAACAAATTGGCAAGCCGCGCCAACGGAAAGGCACATACGCAGAAGCAGTCGTCCTCAGATAAAAGTTCGACCGAGCCTCGACCTACCGCGCGGTCTCTTTGACGATCTTGCCTTCCTTCATCACGAACGAGACGCGTTCGGTCGCGGTGATGTCGGTGGTGGGATCGCCGGGGATGGCGACGATGTCGGCGAGCTTGCCTTTTTCCAGGGTGCCGACTTTTTGCGAGATACCTAACAAATCGGCATCGGCGGACGTTGCGGCGCGGAGCGCTTCGATCGGCGGAAGACCAAGATCGACCATTAGCTTGAATTCTTTCGCATTCTGGCCGTGCGGAAAAACGGCGGCATCGGTCCCGAGTCCGATCTTGACGCCGAACTTGACCGCATTCCGGAACATCTCAGAGCGCGCTGCGGTGGCCGCCCGCGCCTTTGCCTGCAACGCCGGCGGATAGGCGTCGATCTTCGACATGATCCATTCGCTCGCCATCAGCGTCGGCACGAGATAGGTCCCCTTGCTTTTCATGAGCTGAAGCGTTTCCGGTTTCAGAAATGATCCGTGCTCGATGGAATCGACGCCGGCTTCGATGGCCTCCTTCGCGGCCTGGTCGCCGTGGCAGTGGACCGCGATCTTCTTGCGCAAGCGATGCGTCTCATCGACCAGCGCCGCCATTTCCGGCGCGGTAAATTGCGGCGTATCCACTTCGTCGGTTAGCGAAAGGACTCCGCCCGAAACCGCCGCCTTAATCACGTCAGCGCCGTTCTTGACTTGGAAACGCACGGCTTTCCGGATCGCATCCGGGCCGTCAGCGATGCCCTCGGAATAATCGGGCTCGTGGCCGAAGAGAAAATCACGGAAGCCCGCGGTGCCATCGAAGTGGCCGCCGGTCGCGCCGATGCCATAAGTGGCGACGAGCATGCGCGGACCCACGAAAACGCCCCTGGCGATCGCATTGCGCAGCGCGACATCGACAAAATCATGGCTCCCTTCAAAACGGCTCCCCAAATCGCGCACGGTGGTGAAGCCGGCTTCGATCGTCGCGCGCGCGTTTGGAATGGTCAGGAAAGCGAGCTCGGAAACGTTGGTATCGAGAAGTTTCAAGCGGCGCTCGTTGAAGTTGCCGGTGAAATCGAAAGTGAGATGCGTGTGCGCATCCATGAAACCCGGCGAGAGCGTCGCGTCTCCGAGATCGATGACCCGCGCCCCTTGCGGAATGGGCAGACTACTGCCGGCATCGACGATCTTGTCGCCTTGGACAATCACAACGCCGTTGGGTACCAGCGCTTTTGCTTTTCCGTCGAAGAGCCGCGCCGCCTTCAAGACGTTGATCTCATCCGCCGCGTGAGCGCACACGGCGGAGGAGAGCCAAACCAAAATCAGAATGAGACAACCGGATCGGAAAGCAGTTCGCATGATCTTCATTTAGAAACTCTGGGCGATCCGAGCAAGAAAGAACCTCTTGTTTCGCACGCCTTGCTTCGCTTGAATCGCCAGGAAATGAAGATTCGGATGCTTTGCCTGGCGTTGCTCGTTGTCGTCACAAAAGCTTTGGCGCAAACACCGCCACCCGCGCCTTCGCCCTCGCCAAAAGAGTCGCCGCCGGCCGTAGCCGACTACGATTTGCGCTGGGCCGTGAAAATTCCGATGCGCGACAAGGTCGAACTCAATGCCACGCTTTATCTGCCCAAGACGCCGGACGGCTCGGCGCCGAAGACCCCGGTGATTTTCACGCTCACTCCCTACATCTCCGACAGCTATCACGCGCGCGCCGCCTACTTCGCTTCGCGCGGTTACGCCTTTGCGCTTGTGGATGTGCGCGGCCGGGGAAATTCCGCCGGCGAATTCGAACCGTTCGCCCAGGAACCGCGTGACGGCCACGACGTCGTCGAGTGGCTGGCGCAACAACCATTCTGCGACGGCAAAGTCACCATGTGGGGCGGCTCGTACGCCGGCTTCGATCAATGGGCGACAGCCAAGGAATTCCCGCCTCATCTGGCCACCATCGTCCCGGTCGCTTCAGCGCATCCGCCGCTCGATTATCCATCGTTCAATAACGTCGGCGAGACCTACGACGTCCAGTGGTTCACTTTCACCAGCGGCCGGGCTGGCCAGGGCAATCTTTTTGGCGATTCAAAATTCTGGCGCGCCAAATATCTCGACGCTTACAAAAAGCACATCGCTTTCAAAACGCTGGATTCGTTTATCGGAAATCCGTCGGTGAATTTTCAACGGATCCTGAAGCATCCAATCGCTGATGCCTATTACGACGCGATGGTTCCAACCCGCGAACAATTTCAAAAAATCGCGATGCCCATCCTGAGCATCACGGGTCAATACGATGGCGACGAATTGGGCGCTCTCAGCTTTTATCGCGATCACATGGCAAGTGCCTCGCCGGAAGCGCGCGCCAAACATTTTCTCATCATCGGTCCATGGGACCACGCCGGCACGCGCACGCCCACCGACGAGGTGGCCGGGGTGAAGTTCGGCCCGGGCGCGCTCGTCGATCTGAATAATCTGCACCAACAATGGTATGACTGGACGCTGAAGAATGGCCCGAAGCCGGAGTTTCTGAAGGATCAGGTAGCCTACTATCTCCTGGCTCCAGGAAACACGGGCGCGAATGGCGAATGGAAATACGAGAAAAGTCTCGAAGCGCTCACGGCAAACCCGAAGACGCTTTACCTTGATTCGAAGAACGGCGACGCCAACGGCGTCTTCCGCTCCGGAATGATCACGGCAAGCCAACCGAAGGAAGGCACCGACAGGTTTGTTTACGATCCGCTCGATACGCGCCGCGGTGAAAACGTCGACGCGGCGGAGAGCAACGAAAAGACCGGCGCGCTCGATCAGCGTTACGCGTTGTGCATCGGCGAAGACGGTCTGGTTTATCACAGCGATCCGTTGCCGAATGAGACTCCGCTCGTCGGCTGTCCGCAGGTCACGCTTTGGGTTTCGCTCGATACGCCCGACACCGATCTCACTGTCGATCTCTACGAGATCCAGCCCGACGGCACCAGCATCGGGCTCTGGAGCGACATCCGCCGCCTGCGTTACCGTGAATCGTTGCGCCAGGAAAAATTGGTGAAGCCCGGCGAGATCGTGAAGTGCGATTTCAATCCCGGCCTGTTCGTCGCTCGTCGCCTGATGAAAGGCAGCCGGTTGCGGCTGGTCGTTTCCTGCTCGAACTCAATCGCCTGGCAAAAGAATTACAATTCCGGCGGAGTCGTCGCTGATGAAACCGCGAAGGACGCGCGCACCGCGCATGTCCAGGTCTATCACGACGCCACCCACGCGAGCATGATGCAGATTCCGCTACGCTAGAATGTCCAAGATTCGGGTCGGCATATTATTCGGCGGCCGATCGGCCGAGCATGAAGTTTCTTTGCAATCGGCGAAGAACATCGTCGACGCCATCGACAAAAATAAATACGAGGTCGTCCTAATCGGGATCGACAAACAGGGAGCGTGGCATCTCGACGAGGGTTCGCGTTTCCTCCTGCCAACGACTGGATCGGAATTGCCGACGCTGACAGCAAGCACCGAGAATCTCGCGCTGGTTCCCGGCAAACAAGAGGAGCAGCTTGTTCAGCTGTCGGGCCGGGAGACGCCAGGCTCTTTGGATGTCGTCTTCCCGATTCTCCACGGCCCTTTTGGCGAAGACGGCACCGTTCAGGGGTTGCTGAAGCTCGCGAATATTCCCTTCGTCGGCGCCGGCGTCCTCGGCTCGGCCGTTGGCATGGACAAAGACGTGATGAAACGATTGCTCCGCGACGCCGGAATCCCGATCGCCAGATTCATCACCCTCCAGAAATATCCTGCCAGCGAAGTTGGTTTCGATGAGGCGCGAGACCAGCTCGGCCTGCCGCTCTTCATCAAACCCGCCAATCTCGGTTCCTCCGTCGGCATCCACAAAGTCAGGGACCGCGAAGAATTCGATCGCGCCGTGCGTGATGCCTTCAACTACGACAACAAAGTGTTGATCGAAGAGTGCATCGTCGGGCGCGAGATCGAATGCGCCGTGCTCGGCAACGATGAACCCGTCGCCTCAGTCGTGGGCGAAATTCTGCCCAGCCACGAATTTTACTCCTACGAAGCGAAGTATCTCGATGAGAATGGCGCGGCCTTGGAGATACCGGCGAAACTGCCGCAGGAGATTTCGGAGCGCATTCGTCAGTTCGCTATCAAGACCTTCTCCGTCCTCTGCTGCGAAGGAATGGCCCGCGTCGATTTCTTCCTGCGCAATGGCGAAGAAATTATCGTGAATGAAATCAACACCATCCCAGGCTTCACGAGAATCAGCATGTATCCAAAGCTCTGGGAAGCGAGCGGCCTGCCCTACGGCGAGTTGATCGACAAATTGATCGAGCTCGCGCTGGAAAAGTTCGAACGCGAAAAGGGATTGAAGACAGATCGAACCTAATCCCGGCAAAAGGTGGATCGAGCGCTCCGCCGCTCGATATTCATCTCGCGGGGCTGAAACCGCCGCTTGGTTTGCCATCGAGCGACGGAGCGCTCGATCCACCTAGAAAGCGGAATCTCTCGAAAGCCCAAACTCTCTCTGGCCGGCCGGGGATTGCAAGAGAGTGAATGTGGCGACGCCCAACAGCGTTCCCCACGGAATCAGAATGCAATTCAAGCCCGCCATGACGAGGATGAACACGCGATGCGTGCGGTGGTGAACGCAGCGTCCGGCGTAAATGGTCAACGCGCCAAAGGTCCAGCCGAGCAAAATAATCACGCCAATCACTCCTGCGAAGATTCGGAACATCATCACCGGCGGCCCCTGATTCACCGGCCGGGGCGAGGGCGATGGCAGCACCGAAGATGACCGAGTCGTGGTCACAGACTTGGCCGGCGGGTTCCAAGCTGATTCCGGCATCAACGAAAACCCGAGCATCATGAAGAAGTGAATCAGAAAAAACGAGACGACCACTGCTCCGACGGCGCCCTTCACGTAGAAACCGATCGCGAGCAAACGCAGGCGTTCGCGCACAATAATTTGCTCCTCGATTTCGGGAGCAACGGAGGGGGACATGAGTCCGACGATTATTTAATCGACGATCTCGAGGCCCATCTGGCGGGCGGTGCCGGCGATAACGCGAAAGCCGGCTTCCTCGGTGCGGGAGTTTAGGTCCTTGGCCTTCAACTTCACGATGTCCATGACCTGCTTCCGCGTGACTTTGCCGACCTTGGTTTTGTTTGGCTCTTTCGAACCGGCGGCAATGTTCGCGGCTTTCTTTAACAGGATCGCGGCGGGCGGACTCTTCGTGATGAAGGTAAACGACTTGTCTTTGAAAACGGTGATGACGACGGGGAGAATATCGCCGGCCTGTTTCTGGGTCGCGGCGTTAAATTCTTTGCAGAACGCCATGATGTTGACGCCCCGCGGTCCGAGCGCGGTGCCAACGGGCGGGGCCGGGTTCGCCTGACCAGCCGGGATCTGCAATTTGATGTGAGCGATGATTTCCTTTGCCATAAACTTTTATCCCCGTTCCACTTGCCAATATTCCAGTTCCACCGGTGTGGCGCGACCGAAGATGGTAACGGAAACACGGAGCTTGCCGCGATCGGGATCGATTTCTTCGACGATGCCGTTCTGATTCTGGAAAGGACCGTCGGCCACTTTCACGGTCTCGCCGACTTCGAAGCTGACTTTCGGTTTCACCTTCTCCTCGCGCTCCTGCATCTGCGCGAGCATGTTGTCGACTTCCGATTTCCGCATCGGGATTGGTTTGTCTTTCGTTCCCGCAAAACCAATCACGCCCGTCGTTTCGCGAATGAAATACCAGGTGCGTCCCACCAGTTGGTTGTTTTCGTCGAGCAGATGCATGTTGACGATGAGATAGCCGGGGAAAAATTTCCGGGTCGTCTCGCTTTTTTTGCCGCGCTTGATTTCAGAGACGCGCTCCGTCGGAACGAGCACCTTGAAGATCACGTCGCTCATCTCCTCGGTCTTGACCCGTTTCTCGATGTTATCGCGCACTTTGTTTTCCTGGCCGGAAAGCACGTGGACGACGAACCACTGATCTTTGGGAGCGAGAACGGAGGCCATATCAGTGAATGCGCGTGAAGAAATGAATGAAGTTGACCAGGACGAAATCGAAGAGCGCGACGTATCCGCCCAGCAGGAGCATCGCGATGATGACCACGAGAGTAGAGTCGGTCAGCTCCTTGTAACGCCGGATTCCCTTGTCCTTCGATTCCCAGGGCCACGATGCTTTCTGCAGCTCGGCTCTGACTTCGCCGAAGAAGTTTTTTGTTTTCGTGATCATGGGACTTTAAAAAACCAGGTCAGGAGGGACTCGAACCCCCAACCGACGGTTTTGGAGACCGCTACTCTACCAATTGAGCTACTGACCTATTTGTAATTTTGGATTTTCTTTCCGCAATCCGGTTTCCGAAATCCGAAATCAATTTAGTCCAGAATCTCCGCAACGCGACCGGCGCCGACGGTTTTGCCGCCTTCGCGAATCGCGAACCGGATGGTTTTTTCCATCGCGATCGGCGTGATCAATTCCACCTCGACCGAGACGTTGTCTCCGGGCATCACCATCTCGACGCCTTCCGGCAGCTTGACGGTTCCGGTCACGTCGGTCGTGCGGAAATAAAATTGCGGACGGTAGTTCGTGAAGAACGGGGTATGGCGGCCGCCCTCTTCCTTGCTCAACACGTAAACTTCGGCCTTGAATTTCTTATGCGGCTTGATCGTGCCCGGCTTCGCGATGACCTGCCCGCGCATGACGTCTTCTTTCTTCACGCCGCGCAGCAGCACTCCCACGTTATCGCCGGCGCGCGCTTCGTCGAGAAGCTTGCGGAACATTTCGATGTCGGTCGCGGTCGTCTTCATCGTGTCTTTCAACCCGACGATTTCGACTTCCTCCATCTTCTTGAGGATGCCGCGCTCGACACGACCGGTCGCGACGGTGCCGCGGCCTTCAATGTTGAACACGTCTTCCACCGGCATCAGGAACGGCAGATCGACCGGCCGCTCCGGGACGGGGATGTAGTCGTCGACTGCGGCGATGAGATCGAGAATGCACTTCGCGTCGGGATGGTTCGGGTCGCCGGCAGCCAGCGCTTTGGTCGCGCTGCCTTTGACAATCGGAATTTTGTCGCCCGGGAATTCATACTGCGTGAGCAGATCGCGCACTTCCATCTCCACGAGATCGAGAAGCTCCGGATCGTCCACCATGTCGGTCTTGTTCAGGAACACGACGACAGACGGCACGCCGACCTGACGCGCGAGCAGGATGTGCTCACGAGTTTGTGGCATCGGACCGTCGGCAGCGGAGACCACGAGGATCGCGCCGTCCATTTGCGCGGCGCCGGTGATCATGTTCTTCACATAATCGGCGTGGCCCGGGCAATCGACATGGGCGTAGTGGCGCTTGTCGCTCTGATATTCGACGTGCGCGGTCGAGATCGTGATGCCGCGCTCTTTTTCTTCGGGAGCGGCGTCGATGGAATCGTAAGCGCGCGCTTCGGCGAAGCCTTTCTTTGAGAGTACGGTGGTGATCGCGGCGGTGAGCGTAGTCTTGCCGTGGTCAACGTGCCCAATGGTGCCGACGTTCACGTGCGGCTTATTGCGTTCGAATTTATCCTTAGCCATCTCGATTTTCCTCGTTTGAAACTAACTGCGTTTTTTTTTATTGTTACTGCCGGTCGCGAGCCCCGCTTCTGGAGCCCATGACCGGGATTGAACCGGTGACCTCGTCCTTACCAAGGACGTGCTCTACCAACTGAGCTACATGGGCCGCTGCGTGTCATTAAATGCTCGTCCCGCCAGGGCGGAACAAACCGGTTGCTCTCTCGTATAGAAGTAAAAGTCCCAGAGTCGTCAAACTTCCGTCTGGAACGACCATGGGACCTCGTCTCGTTCTCCGAAAAAGCGTCGGCAAGCTAACAGCGCGCTCCCGGGTGTCAAAGAAATTTCTCATTGGCGAACCGCGGCTTCTGCCGGGTGGATCGTGCGCTCCGTCGCGCGATGTTCAGTCAGCGTAGCTTAGTCGCCCATTGATCCGCATCGAGCGACGGAGCGCTCGATCCACCTTAATAACCCCGGCTCTTCTTCCGGGAAAATACGATGACGAGAATGATGATGACGATCAGCGCCGCCCCGCCAATGCCGAGCTTCATCTGCATGCTCATGGGTTCCGGCGTGGGAGCCGGCGTGGGCGTGGCGGCCGGTGGCCTGACCACGGGCCGAGGCGTCGCCATTTTCGCCTGCACGTGCTGCAAGTTTTGCATGATGTCCGGATCGCCGGGGCTCAATTTCAAGGCCGCCTCCAGGTCGGGCACCGCCTTCGCGAAATCATTCATGGAATAATAGGTGTCCGCCCGCTTGCGAAGGGCCATGACGTTTTTCGGATCTTTGGTGATCGCAACGGTGTAGTCGGCGACGGCCAGGTCCCACTTCCGCAGGTTGTGGTAAACGAGGCCGCGGCGCTCGAACGCGACCACATTATTCGGATTGAGCTCGATCGCCTTGTTCAAGTCCGTGAGCGCCGGGTCGAATTGGTTCTGCCCCAACTCCGTTCTGCCGCGCTCGAAATATCCAAGCTCATTCTTGGGCTCGAGATCGATCGCTTTCGTAAAGTCCGCCATCGCCTCTGGAATTTTGCCAGCCGTCCGATAGACAAGACCTCGATCCACAACTAGCCGCACATCTTTTGGGGCAAGCGCGATCGCCTTGGTGTACTCCACGATCGCTTCGTCGTACTTCGCAGCCTGCGCGAGCTCGTGGCCCTTGTTTCCGTGAGCGGCCGCTTCAGGGCTGGCGGCATTCAGGACCGTCGCTGTTCCCAAAATAAGCAAACTGGCGATTGATCCGCTGAAAAGTCTGATGTTCATATTGATCCTTCGGCTGAGATAAGATGCGGGGTCGCCTTTTTAGATCATACGCCCGCGCACAGGAAGCCTTAATCGCGACTCGGAACTCAGCGCCCGTCCCGGTTGCCTACCGTGGCGATGCTGCCGGCGAAGTCCCCGCTGGAGCCTGGGCCGCCGGGGATGATTTTGGTGCGGCGGGGACCGACGCTGCCGGTGAGGGCGATCCATTGGCGCGAGTCTCGAGCGCTTTTAACCGGCTCTGCGCGTCCATATCGTCCGGCTTCATTTTCAGGATCGCCTTCAAATCCTCGGCCGCCTTCGCGCTGTCCCCCGCCATAATATGGGCCTGCGCCCGGCGTCGATATCCATCCGGATCCTTCGGGTCTGTCGCGATCGCTTTGGTGTAATCGGCGATGGCTTCCTTGTATTGCTTCAGGTTGCGGTGAGCGAACGCGCGCCGTTCCCACGCGCCTCCGTCGTCGGGCACTTTCTGCACGACCACCGAGTAATCATCGATCGCCTTCTGCCATTCGCTTTTCGAAATGTAGATAAACCCGCGAAAACGCCGGGCATTGGGATCATTGGGCGAGATTTGAAGAGCTTTGTCATAATCCGCCAACGCATTATCGGTTTGCTTCTGCACCAGGAGCACTTCGCCGCGGCCGATATAACCCCGCACATCCTGCGGAGCGAGCTCGATGGCTTTCGAGTAGTCCGCGAGCGCTTCCGGCAATTTGTTCAACCCGCGGTAGGCGACCGCGCGATTGAAATAATTCTTCGAATCCCCGGGCTCCGCCTTGATCGCTTCCGTGAATTCCGCGATCGCTTTGTCGTACTCCTTCTTCTTGGCAAACTCGACTCCCTTCGCCGTATGGCCGCCGGGATCTTTGGGATTCGTCTGCGTCGTACCGGCGGCGTTGGGCGCGGCCGGCGCCCGCTTCTTTGCATACAAAATTCCGGTGGGAAACGCGACAAGGGCGATCGCAAGGCTGATGACGGTTCCAATTTTGTAGGTATTCATGTGTGTGTCCCGCCTATTAAGATGGAGTCGTTAAACGATTGCAAGCCAGCGCTGATATGAAACCGACGCGCGAAAAATTCCCGGCAGGTTACGCCGCCGTCTTCGCGACCGTTCTCTTCTGGTCCACGCCCTCCCTGTTTCAATTTTATCTGATCCGCTATTACGAGCCGTGGTCGCAAAACTTTTATCGCTATTCGGTCGCCTTTCTCGCGGTCCTTCCCTTCGTGCTCTATCGAATGCGGCGGAGCGGCCCGCGGCTGGACGCTTCGATCTTTCTCGCCTGTCTGGTCCCGGCGTTGCCAAATGTGGTCCATCAAATCACGCAAACTGTCGCGCTCTATCACATGGGCCCGGGCGTTTACGCGATCTTTGGCCGCTCTTCCGTCATCATCACCGCGCTCCTCGCGCTCTTCTTTTTCCCCGAGGAAAGATGGATTATCCGTCAGTGGCAATTCCAGGTCGGCACGCTGTTGGGGCTGATCGGCGCGGTGGGCGTCATTTATTTTCAACCAGGCTGGGAAGCGGGCGCGGTCCCGTTGCGCGGCTTCGCCATCGCTTTCGTGGCAAGTTTTTGCTGGGCGCTTTACAGCGTTCTCGTTAAACGCCCGTCGGCGCAGCTCGGGCCGATCCGCAGTTTTGGCATCATTAGTTTCATTACGTCGGCCATGCTTCTTCCGCTCACGCTCGCGTTCGGAAACATTGCCACGCCGCTGCACGTCGGCGCGCGGGTAAACCTGATCCTGATCGCCTCCGCCGTGACCTGCATCAGCCTCGCCCACGTCTTGTATTACATCGCGATCCGCAAAGTCGGCGTCGCTCTTTCCCAGACTCTGCAACTCCTTTGTCCGGCCGGCGCGCTCGGACTTTCCGCGTTATTTTTTGGCGAGCGCCTTACCCAGGCGCAACTCTGGAGCGCAGGCCTTCTTCTCTTCGGGGCGTTTCTCGCGATGCAGGTGAAAACCGCCGCTCCCGCCGCCATGGAAGAAATCTAGATGGTAGGGACGCGCTACTCCTACCGAAGCGGCGCGGGCAAACAAAACGTTCGCCGCGCGATGTCCGAGCCGAGTTGTTCGGCTCCGTACCATTTTTCCAGGCAGCGCTTATCGAAAAGGTCGCGGTTGTTTGCTTTGAACTCGGACCAATCTTCGAACTCTCCCCTCGCCCGACGCTCCCCGATCAGCGCGAGAAACGCGACCGTGATTGTCTCGTGATAGATCTCCGGACGACCCGCCTTCGCCGCCAGCAACTTCACGCCGCGCGAAAATCGACTGACCGCTTCGCCGAACGGATAGCGCTCCAGCATTCCGTAGGCGGACCGCACATGTTCCGGATGAGGGAACGCGCGTGGATCGAGCGCGCCAGTTTCCAGCGCAATTAACTCCTCCTCTGTTGCCGCTTCGCCGTGCGAAGCGCCTGCCTTAGCGCCCGGCACGAGGCGCCTCGACCAGTTGATGGCTGTCTTTCGCGGTGATTTTCAATCCGTGCACGGTTTTGAATCGCTTGATGTGCCCGAGCGTTTCCTCGCTAAACGGCGCTTTCCCCTCCAGCGCGTGCAGGGTGATTCCCTCCAGCAAATCGCCCAGCGACAGATCGAGATAATCCGCCAGTCCCCGCAACACTTTCACCAGGCTTTTCTCCATCCGCGCCCCGATCTGAACGCGCTCCACTCGCTTCGGCGCCGCAGCCAGCTTTGTTCTTTTCATGTTACCATGTTACCACAGTAACGATGGGGGAGCACAAGAACTAACCTTCCCGCGGCTTGAGCGTCTGCGCTTTGTGCGCGAGCTCGATGAAACCGGCGCGATATCCGGCCGTGTCGCGGCCCTTGCCTTCCTGGGCCCACTCGATCACCGAGCCGAACGTGCCTTTTCCTTTGTATTGCGAGTCGCGCAAAATCATTCCGAACTCCGCCACCGCCGCCGCGAACTTTAGGTCGGGCGCCGCATTCTCAAACTTCGATCCATTGTCGGTAAACGCTCGCTCGATCAACTGACTCGTATCGCCATCGGGTTTTTTATGGCGCAATTTCACCGTCACCATTTCCGGCGATCCTTTCGCCTCCGCTTGCGCCGTGCTCGCCGCGGGCGACTGATACTTCAGCGAATCGACTGGCGGAACACTCGCGGCCGGATCAGTCGCGCCCGCTCCCACCGGCACGACTTCATACAACGCCGTCACCGTGTGCCCCGCCCCGATCTCGCCCGCATCTACCTTGTCGTTATTAAAATCTTCCTTCCGCAGCATCCGCTTTTCGTACCCGATCAATCTATACGAAGCGACCCGCGCCGGATTGAATTCCACCTGGATCTTCACGTCCTTCGCGATCGTCATCAGCGTCCCGTTGATTTGTTGCACGAGAACCTTGCGCGCTTCCTCCACCGAATCGAGATACGCGTAGTTCCCGTTCCCTTTGTCGGCCAGCTTCTGCATCGTCGAGTCCTTCAAGTTGTCGGTGCCGACGCCGAGCACGCTCAGGAACACGCCGCCTTTCGCCTTCTCTTCGATCAACCGGATCAGGTCGCCCTGGTTCGTCACGCCGATATTGAAATCTCCATCCGTCGCCAGGATCACGCGGTTCACTCCGCCCTTGATGAAATTGTCGGCCGCGACTTTGTAGGCGAGCTCGATTCCATCGGCGCCGTTCGTCGAGCCGCCCGCCTTCAATTCTTCCAGCGCGCGCAGGATCTTTTCCTTCTCGTTTCCGGGCGTCGAAGTGAGGGCCAATCCCGAGCCGCCGGCGTAGATCACAATCGCGACGCGGTCCTTTTCGCTCAGCTTCTCCACGAGCAAACGCATCGCCTGTTTCACGAGGGGCAACCGTTCCGCCGGCATCATCGAGCCCGAGACATCCAGAAGGAAAACGAGATTGCTAGCTGGCCGTTTTTCGTTCGGCACATCGCGTCCCTTCAGCCCGATCCGCAGCAAACGATGGCTCGACTCCCACGGGCAAGCGGTCGAATCGAGATCGATCGAGAATGGCTGATCGCCTTCCGGTTCGCGATAATCGTAGTTGAAATAATTGATCATCTCTTCGACGCGCACCGCATCCTTGGGCGGCAGCGAACCGGAGTTGATGAAACGGCGGGCGTTCGAATACGACGCCGTATCGACATCGATCGAGAAGGTCGAAAGCGGATTGGTCGCCGCCGGAAGAAACGGATTCTCTTCCACGCGATCGTAAGTCGCGGTGTTGAAATCCTGGCGATATCGCGAAGGCAGCTCCGCCTCGGTCAGTTCGCCGGGCGCATGTGCCATAGAGCGCATCATCGGCATCGGGGCTGATGGATTCAAAGCGAGGCCGCCTGTTTTTCCCGCGGCCACGTCGAGAGCGGGCTTTTGTTTTTCTTCCCTGAACCCGTGGGTCGTGCTGGGCGGGACGGTAGCGCTGGGCACGACGGGCTGTTGGGCGACGTAAATATCCGCGCTCGGCCCCGGCTCCGCTTCCACGGTCGTTTCCGGTTCCTTCGATTTCGCCGGCAGGTTAATTGCGTTCGACGATGGCTTCGGGATATCCGCGATTCGTTTGTCGAGCCGTCCGCTTTCGCGTTGAATCGTCGAAACCGCCAGCACTCCAAGCACGGCGAAGATCGCCAGAGCCGCAGCGAGCGATCCCCACTGAAATCTGGACGAGTCGCGCCGCTCCTCTTCCATCCGCACGATGTCTTGCGAGCGCACCGGAGGCGATTGCCGGTCCGCCTCATATTCCGCTTTCAACAGCAGGGCGAACTGCTGAGTCTCCGCGACGAAGCTTTGCGCTTCCGGCGAATCAGCCACGGCTTCCGCCATCTGCGCGTGTTCTGTCGCCGAAAGTTCGCCGAGCGCGAACGCCGTCAGGTTAGGATCATCGAGGTTTATTTTCATGAGACGATTCGGGGTGTAAACGGCAGGAAATCCCGGGAGGCTTGCCCGTAACGTTGCCGCAGAGTTTTCAAGGCGTTGTGAATCATGACGCCCACGTTGCTGACCGAGAGCTTCGTGATCTCGCTGATCTCCTGGTAGCTCAGGTCGTTTTGAAATTTGAGTTGGAGCACTTCCTGTTGCCGCGGCGGAAGCGTCCCGAGGATTTTCAGCAGGAACCCGCTGGCTTCTTTCGACTCGAGTTTTTCGGACGGCGCCGGCTGATCGCTCTCGCGCGCTTCGAGCAGTTCGTGGTCGAGATAAGTCATGCGTTTTTCTTTCCGGCAAACGTTGAGCGCGTTGTTCCGGCAAACGGCAAAAAGCCATTTGGCCGGTGCATCATCCAGTTCCGTGCGATTCTCGTGTTGAAGTTTCACAAAGGTTTCCTGGACCACGTCGCGCGCCCGGTCGCTATCGCCGAGGATTCGCGTCGCGTACTGCAAGAGCGGCCGTTCGAAGCGCTGGAGGAGCGCGTCCATCTGCTGGCCATTCATTCTTCCCGCCTCTAGTCGGACGCTTTGCATTTCTTCTCACCAAGTCTAACGCGCGAGCCGCGGGAAAATTAAAAGATATTTGTCTCGCCTGTTTTCCATTGCTAAGCGCTGCAGGAGTTTCACATTGCCGCTCGATGGACTTGAAGCGGTACCTGGTTGCCCGGCAGAAGGAAGTCGACCGCGCGCTCGATCGTTTTCTGCCAAAGAAATCCACGCCGCCCGCGACGATTCATAAGGCGATGCGATACAGTTTGTTCGCCGGCGGCAAACGCCTTCGTCCGGTGCTGTGTCTCGCAGCGGCGGAAGCTTGCGGCGGCAAAGGCGGAGCCGCCCTTCCGCTCGCCTGCGCCGTCGAGTGCATCCACACCTATTCCCTCATCCACGACGATCTTCCGAGCATGGACAACGACGATCTCCGTCGCGGCCGCGCCACGTGTCACAAGGTTTTTGGCGACGGCATCGCCATCCTGGCGGGCGACGCGTTGCTCACGATCGCCTTCGAGATTGCAGCAAGCGCCAAGACAGCGGCGCGCTACGATCTGCGCGAAATTTTTCGTGAGATCACGACAGCAGCGGGAAGCCAAAAGCTGATCGCGGGCCAGGTCGCCGATCTCGAGGCTGAAGGTCGCCGGATTAATCGGGCGCAGTTGCGCTATATCCACGAGAACAAGACGGCGGCGTTGCTCACGGCTTCAGTTCGCCTCGGCGCGATGGCGGCAAACGCCACCCCGAAGCAGCTCGCCGCCATCACCGCCTTCGGGCGCGCGCTCGGCCTGGCGTTTCAGGTCATCGACGACATTCTCGACGTGACGCAAACTTCCGAGAAGCTGGGCAAGAGCGCCGGCAAGGATATTGCGGCGAAGAAAGCGACCTATCCCGCGGTGATTGGCCTGGAGAAATCGCGCGTGGAAGCGAAACGCTTGACCACGAAAGCGCACAGCGCGCTCGATTCCCTCGGCGAACGCGCCGTCGTCTTGCGTGGGCTCGCTGATTATTTGCTCCAGCGCGAATACTGATTCTGGGGAGCGCAGGCTGCCAGCCTGCACTTTTCGGCAGCTTGCCGAAAAGCCCGGGAATCGCCCTTATCCTGATGTCACGAAACGCCGGCAGGCTGGCAGCCTGCGCTCCCCAAGACATCACGCCAGCGCGAGATTGGGGTCGATCTCTTGTGTGACCTCCGAGGTGTAGCCAGCTCGGAAGCGCAGCGATGCCGCAAATGCAATCATCGCGGCATTGTCCGTACAAAGCCGCGGGACGGCGGTGAGAAGTTTCACGCCGGCGCGATTACACGCCTCACTCATCCGAGCGCGCAATTCCTCATTGCAACTCACCCCGCCGCTCACCGTGATCAACTTCGCGCCGCGCGATCGAGCGGCGCGCAGCGCTTTCTCGACCAGCACTTCGATGGCGGCGCGTTGAAACGACGCGCAGAGATCAGCGCGCGTCTCATCGGAAATCTCCGGCAAATCCGCCAGCCGATAGCGCACGGCCGTTTTCAATCCGCTGAAACTGAAATTGTGATCGCCGGAATCGAGCATGCTTCGCGGAAAATCAAAGCGCGCGGGATCGCCCGACAATGCCTGTTGCTCGATCTCCGGCCCGCCCGGATATCCAAGGCCGAGCATTTTCGCGACTTTATCGAACGCTTCGCCGGCGGCGTCGTCGAGGGTGTGTCCGAGAATGCGGTAATCGCCCAGTGCGCGGACCTCAACGAGCAAGGTGTGTCCGCCACTCACGATGAGCGAAACGTTCGGCTCGATCTCGAACGTGCCTGCGAAGAACGGCGAGAGGAGATGGCCTTCGAGATGGTTGATGGCGAGATACGGCTTCGTAAAACCGAGCGCCAGACCTTTGGCGATGGAAGCGCCTATCATGAGCGAACTCGCAAGTCCAGGTCCGGAGGTGGCCGCAAACGCATCCACTTCTTCCAGCGTGATCCCCGCTTTCCCCGCGGCCCCTTCTAAGAGACGCGGCGCATGGAGTAGATGATTACGCGACGCGACTTCGGGCACGACACCGCCATACAATTCGTGTTCGTGCTGCGAGGCGACTTCGCTCGCGAGCAATTCATTCCCGCGCAGGATCGCGACGGCCGTCTCGTCGCAGGAAGTTTCGATCGCGAGAATTGTTTGCATCGTCAGTAGCATTCTACGCTGTCATCCCGAGCCGCGCAGACGGCGAGGGACCTCACAGTTGCAATACCGATTTGCTTGCGCCCTACAACGTTTTCACCTCCGACGGCCGAGCCTTTGCGCAAGCTAGTCGGTAAGCGCCTGCGAGGTCCCTCGCCGTCTGCGCGGCTCGGGATGACAAGCGAAAATGCAGCGCCACGCGCGAAAGCGATTACTTCTTTACCGGATCGACCTTCGGCGCGGTCTCCTGCGCGTAAACCATCACGCCTTTGAGCGCATCGATCGCGCGCAGCATCTGGGGATCCTTGGTTTTGATCAGCGCTTTCTCGTCTTCCGGCTTCAAGTTCTCGGCGTTGCGCGAGGCGAAAAGCGCGCGCTCCTGCTCCACGGTCATCGGCACGCGGATATTCGGCACGACGCCGTTGCCGTGGATGACCTGCTTGCTCGGCGTGTAATATTTCGCGGTCGTGAAGCGCAAGGCCGAGCCATCGGGAAGCTGCACGACGTTCTGAACCGAACCTTTTCCGAAAGTCGTCTCGCCGATGAGCACGGCCCGTTTCAAATCTTTCAGCGCGCCCGCGACAATCTCCGAGCCGCTCGCGCTCCCTTCGTTCACCAGAACCGCGAGCGGAAAACGCGGCCGCTCTTTCGCGCTGCTCGAAGTGGAATAATCATGCTGCTGCGAGGCCACGCGCCCCTGAGTGGAAACGACTTTCGTGTTCGGCGGCAGGAACTGCCCGCACACATCGACCGCCACATTCAGAAGCCCGCCCGGATTGTTCCGCAGGTCGAGCACCAGCGCCTGCATCCCCTGCTTTTGGAGTTCGTCGAGCGCTTTCGCCAGTTCGTCCGCCGTCGGCTCATTGAATTGAATCAGGCGGACGTAACCGATCTTGAACGGCCCGCTCAGATCGGCGTCGAGCAGCTTGGTTCCCTTCACGCTCTGCACTTTTATCTCCGTGCGTTCAAGGACGTAATCCTTGATCTCCTTTGTGGCGGGACGCAAAACAGTCAGCGTCACTTTTTGCCCGGCCGTGCCGCGCAGGAAATTAACGGCATCCTGCAAATCCATTTTCTCGGTCGAGTTGCCGTTGATCCGCAGAATTTGGTCGCCCGACAAAATGCCGGCTTTGGCCGCGGGCGTATCTTCCATCGGCGTGATGACGGTAAGCAGGCCGCCTTTCACCGCGACTTCAATTCCGAGACCGTTAAACCGGCTGCGGGTATCGTCCTGCATGTCCTTGAAGTCGTTCGGATCCATGAACTGACTGTGCGGATCGAGCGACGCGAGCATGCCTTTCATGGCGGCGTAAATCAGGTCGTGATAGCTGGTCTTGTTGCCATCCACGTAATCCTGCCGGAGCAATTGGACCGCTTTTGCGAAGACCGAGATCTGCGCATAACCGCTGTCATCATCGCCGCTCGCGGCATGCGCGGTGTAGAACCGAACGCCGAGCAAAATATTGAAAAGGAGAAGACCCACGAAGGTGCTGAGCAAAAGACGGCGTTTCATCTGGATTGCCTTTCCGGCGCGACGATGATCGCCCACACCGAAATTTTTGGCAACGCGCAAAGCGTCGTTTAAGCTTGCCGAGGTGGATCGAGCAGTCCCTTGCTCGATGTTAGTTTTGGCGGCCAAGCCGCATTCGCATCGCCCGGCGGAGCGGCCGATCCACCGATGCTTCATGAGATTACGCTCTTATATTTTCGCGCTGGCCATTTGTCTGCCGCTCTCGAGCGTAGCCGCTGCGCCTTCGCCTACCCCCACTCCCAAGCCCGCGGCGAAGCCGACACCCGCCGCTCCGCTCAAGCCAACCGGACCTGTAAAGCCCCTGCCAAAAGCATCTCCAACCCCCTCCGCAAAGCCGGCCCCCTCAGCGCCGGCCAAACCAAAATCTTCCGCGTCGCCATCCGCCTCTCCTGCTTCTTCTCCCTCTGCTTCTCGTTCCCCAAAGCCATCGCCGTCTCCGAGCGCCCCTTCACTCAAACCCGACGTCGAACTCGACACCGTCGCCGATGAATTCATTCGCGGTTACCTCGCGGCCCGTCCGTTGCAGGGGACCGCGCTCGGTTTCCACGAATACGATGGACGGATCAACGAGCACACTCGTCTCGCGATCGACGCCGAACTGGCGCGCCTGAGACGCTTCGACGATCGGCTGAACAAATTCGATCTGGCGAAGCTGGGCCCGCGGGCCTCGATCGACCTGCGCCTCCTCCAGGCCGCGATCCGGAAGGAACTTTTCCTCATGCAGGACATGGCCATCTACGAGCACAACCCGATGAGTTACGCGCGCGCCATCGACGTCAACGTTTACATCAAACGCAAATACGCGCCGATCGACGATCGCGTTCGCAGCATCATCGTGGTCGAGAATCAGGCGCCGAACATCATGATCGCGGCGAAAACGAACCTGGCGGAGGTCCTGCCAAAACCTTACGTCGAGCTGGCGATCCAGATCGCGCGCGGGTCGTCGGAGTTCCTGAAGAAAAACCTGGTCGAAGGGCTGACCGACTTGAAGGACGAAAGCCTTCGAAATGCCTTCACCCAATCGAACCGACGCGCCGCGGCTGCGCTGGCCGATTACGCCGCATGGCTGGAAAAGGAAAAGCTGCCGAAGGCCACCCCGGAGTTTGCGATCGGCGAGGAAAAATATCAGCAATTTCTCGCCGGGACCGAGCTGGTCGATATTCCGCCGGGTAAGGTCCTCGAGCTTGGATTATCGGAAATAAAAAAAGAGCAGGATATCTTCACGGAAGCGGCCAAGAAAATCGACGAGACGCGGCCGGCGCCGGTGATCTTCAAACAAATCCAGGGCGACCATCCCACGGCGGAAAACCTGATCGCGGAAGTCACCAAGAGATTGGACGCGGTCCGAAAGTTCGTGGTGGATCGCAAGCTAATTACGATCCCATCCGAAGTGCGCGCGCAGGTGAAGGAGACGCCGCAGTATCGCCGCGCCACCAGTTTTGCCTCGATGGATACCCCCGGCGCTTTCGAAAAACGAGCGAACGAGGCTTATTTCTACGTCACTCCGCCGGAGACCGACTGGCCCGAGCCGCAAAAGGAGGAGTGGCTGACCTCGTTCAATTATTACATGGAGGATCTGCTTTCCATCCACGAAGCGTACCCGGGCCATTACGTGCAGTTCCTGCACTTGAATGCTTCGAAGGCGAGCAAAGCGGAGAAAATTTTCGGCGCGACCTCTTTCATCGAGGGCTGGGCGCACTACTGCGAAAAGATGATCATCGACCAGGGCTTCGGCGCGCCTGCGGGCGCGAACCCTTCAGAAGACGAACTGCAACGAGCGGCCAAATACCGAATGGTGCAGGCGCAGGCGGCTCTGGTTCGGCTCGGCCGGCTCTGCGTTTCGATCAAGATGCACACCCAGGGGATGTCGGTGGAGGAAGCGACGAAATTCTTCCAGGAAAATTGTTACTCCGAAGAGAAACCGGCGCGGGCCGAAGCGATGCGCGGCACGTTCGATCTCGGCTACCTCAACTACACGTTAGGCAAGCTCCAGATTCTCAAGCTGCGAAAAGATTACCAGGAACAGGAAGGCGATAAATTTTCGCTAAAGAAATTCCACGACGAAGTGCTCAATCACGGAATGCTCCCCATCCGGCTGCTTCGAGAAGTGATGCTGAAAGACAAATCGAAGTGGGGCGAGGTGCTCGAGAATCCTAGTTCGGCAACTCCCGCGGCGTCACCATAAAGAACAACTTTTCCGTCCCGCGCAGAACCATCACCGGCGATGCTACCCCGATCTCCGATGCCACCAACCGTTTGTGCAAATCGTCGATCGTCGCCACCGGGTGGCCTTTGAGCCCCACGATCGTGTCGCCTTTGCGCAGGCCCGCCACCTCCGCCGGGCTCCTGGCCTCGATTTCCGCCACGAGCACACCTTGCGCTACCGCCAGCTTGTGAAATCGCACCACGCGTGGATGCAGCGGCACGTTTTGGCCGGCTACGCCGATCGAGCTACGTCGAATCCGTCTGTCGCGAATCAGCCAGCCCGCCACCAAATGCGCCGTCTTGCTCCCGATCGCGAAACAAATCCCCTGCGCCGGCAGAATCACGGCCGTGTTCACGCCGATCACTTCGCCCGCGCTATTGATTAATGGACCGCCCGAGTTCCCGGGATTGAGCGCCGCATCCGTCTGGATGATGTCGTCCATCAGTCGCCCTGAATCCGCGCGCATCGAACGCCCGAGAGCGCTCACCACGCCGGCCGTAACCGTCTGCTGAAAACCGTAAGGGCTCCCGAGCGCGATCGCGATCTGCCCCACTCGCAATGTCGCCTGCGAAAACCGCACGTGCTCCAACTCCGGAGCATCGATCCGGATCACCGCGAGATCCGTGTGCGGATCGGTCCCGATGACCTGCGCGTCAAAAGTTCGCGCGTCGTGCAGCGTCACCTCCACTTCCCGCGCCCCGTGGACCACATGGCTGTTCGTCAAAATGAAACCATCCCGCGCGATGAGGAATCCCGAGCCGGTCCCCTGCCCACGCGCCCCGCTCACCACCCGGATGTTCACCACGCTGGGCGCCACGCGGCTCGCCGCCGCTGCGATCGTGCGCGAGTAGCTGTCGAGCAGCTCATCATCGCGCTCGCGCGTCTCGGTACTTTCTTCGCGCGTTGGAAGCGACGTCACCACGGTATCGTTTCCCCCATGTGCAGAAACGCGCCGTTCGGCCCATCCGCGCCAAGCGTCGCCAGTTCGACGCTCGTCTTGGCGCCGTCCTCGATTTCCATGGTCGCGCCTTCGCCGCCCAACTCCGTCTTCACCCAGCCCGGATGCGCCGCATTCACCTTGACCTTGGAATCCTTTAGCTCGTAGGCGAGATGCACCGTGAAGGCGTTCACGGCCGCTTTCGAGACGTTGTAGGCCGGAGCGATGAAGTCGTAGGTCGGCGAGCCCGGCGTTGCGTGATAAGTGATCGAGCCAAGAATGCTAGAGAGATTCACTATCCGTCCCGCTTCGCTCTTGTGCAGCAACGGCACAAACGCATTCGTGGTCGCGATCAGGCCAAAAAGGTTTGTCTCGAACGTCCGCCGCCAGACCTCGAGCGGCTGCCCGCTCGTTCCCTTGCTCATGTCATCCGCCATCATGCCCGCGTTATTGACGAGAATATCGAGGCGGCCGAATTCCTTCTCCACTTCCGCTGCCGCGCGCTGGATGCTTTCCGCCTTCGAGACATCGATCTCGAGTGGGCGCGCGTCGATTCCTTCCTTCTTCAATTCCTCGACGGCCTCCTTCCCTTTCGCCGGGTCGCGAGCCCCGAGCAGGACGGTGATCTTCTGGCGGCCGAGCTGCCGCGCGGTTTCGAGCCCAATGCCTTTGTTGGCGCCGGTGATGAGTGCGATTTTATTCATAGCCATGTTTTCCTGATTGACTGCCTGCCCTTTCTTTAAGTGTAATAAACACAATTACAGTTTTGGAAGATGGTCAACCAACAATTTAATTTTGCCGTCCACATTCTCACGGTCCTCGCGGTGACCCGCGGCGTAGTCGATTCCCAGACGCTGGCGCGCAGCGTTAATACTAATCCTGTCGTCGTCCGCCGCCTTCTCCTGGCGTTGCGAGCGGCTGGCCTCATCGAAACTCAGGCCGGCAAGAACGGCGGGGCAAAATTGGCGCGCGATCCGCGCCGCATCACCCTTCTCCAAATTTACGACGCCGTGGAGCCCCGTCCCGTCCTCGCGATGAACGAGCGCAAAGCGGCGCGCCATTGTTTCGTGAGCTGCAACATCAAGACCGTCATGGCCACCGTCGCCAAGGGCGCCGAAATCGCCGTCCGCAAACATCTCCGCGGCATCACTCTCCACCGCCTCCAACAAAAGATCCGCCGTGGCTGACCGCACTCAGCTTTCGTCCGCCTCGAGGTCTGTCTGCGACAACAGCTCCGGCAGCAACGGCTGCGGATTTTCGGGAAGCTCCTCCACGTCGCGGAGCTTTTTCGTGATCGCGCGCGAGCGCACCGCGACCTTGTCCATGTCGCTCGACGCCTGATCGAGCTTCTCTTTCACCTTCGAGAGCGAATCGCCAAACTTCCCGAACTCATTCTTCACCGCGGCGAGCAAATTCCAGACTTCGCCCGATCGTTTCTGAATCGCGAGCGTTCTGAAGCCCATCTGCAAACTATTAAGCAGCGCAGCGAGCGTCGTCGGCCCCGCAAAGACGACGCGGCAATCGCGTTGCACTTGCTCGACCAAGCCGACGCGCCGGATCGCTTCGGCGTAGAGACCCTCCGTCGGCAGGAACATCAACGCAAAATCTGTCGTCTTCGGCGGGTTGATGTATTTCGCGCAGATATCTTTCGCGCTTTTCTTCAACTGCGTTTCGAGATTGCGCATCGCCAGTTCCGTCCCCGGCACATCGGCGGTGTCCTGCGCCGCTACCAGGCGGTGATAATCTTCGATGGGAAATTTCGCGTCGATCGGCAGCCACACCGGCGCGCCGTTTTCATCGCCCGGCAGCTTGATCGCGAACTCGACCGTCTCGCCGGTTTCCTCGCGAATTTTCACGTTCCGCGAAAACTGATCGGCCGTGAGCAACTGTTCGAGCAACGCGCCGAGCTGCACTTCCCCCCAGCCACCGCGCGTTTTCACATTGGTCAGCACGCGCTGCAATCCGCCCACGTCGCTCGCGAGCTGTTGCATCGCGCCGAGCCCCTGGTGCACCTGCTCGAGCCGCTCGCTCACCACCTTGAACGATTCGCTCAGCCTTTTCTCGAGCGTTCCCTGCAATTTTTCGTCCACCGTCGCGCGCATTTTCTCGAGCTGACCTGTGTTCTCCTCGCGTAATTCTTTCAGCCGTGAGTCCACGTTGTCGGTGAGGCGGCGCGCCTGGCCAGTCACCTGGTCGAGCTGATCGCGCAGCATCCCGCTGATTTCGGTGAGCGATTTCAACGTCGTCTCGCTCACGTTTTTCAACGCGCCGGCCAATTCCTCGCGTTGCGCTTTCGATGAGCCCGCTGATTCCTCGCGCATCCGAGAAAACTCATCGCGGAACATTTTCTCCTGCCGTTCCTGCGCGCGATCGAACGTCTCGAGGCGATTGAGGAACTCCGAGTCGTCCGTCCCGCCGCGGCGGAGGAGGGCAAACACGAGCGCAGTGATCCCCGCACCAGCGACCAATCCGATCAGCGCATAAAGCAGCGGGTTCATCCGCGCGACTTTCCGATGTAGAGGCGCTTGTGCCAAGCGCCTTTCCTTTTGGGATCCGCTCAGGTCGGGACGCCGCGCTAGCGTCCGCGAGACCGCCGAACAAAAATGACGGCGGTTTGGAAACCGCCGCTCCGTGAGGGGCACGAGGGCGCGCCGGCTCCGTTCCGACGCACCCCCGCCTCCTCTTAATCCATGTGATACACTTCGACGACGGCCACTCCCGCCGCGTCGCCCTTGCCGCGAACAACCGCGGTGAAGGCCCCTTTCGGCAGAGTGGTGATCAGCGCTGACTCCAGACGATGGGGCGGAGCAAAACCTAGGGCATTGATTTCCGCTTTGTCCGGCGATTGCTCCCAATCGTCATTGCTGGTGACGGTGGAACCGTTGGCATTCTTTAGCTCCATGATGGGATCGGGCAATCCCGCGACGCCACTGAGCGAAGGTCCCAGCGCTCGCACGATCACGCGCGAGTCACCGCCGCCGTCGCCGCCCATGATGAATCCGGCGATCAACGCCTTGCTGTCGCCTGGTTCGACCCGGCCACGCGAACTGATGTTGGCCAGCTTGGACTTCGTGGTTTCGGCCAGATCATAGACCTGCACGGTTCCGATTCCGGTGCCATTGGTTCCCCGGACTATCGCTGTGTAATCCCCCGGAACGAGCGTCCGCACCAGAGCGGATTCCAATTCCTCCTTTGGCGCAAAACCGGTCGCTTCGATCTCGGCTTGCGCGGGAATCTTCCAGTTGTCGTTGGTCGCGATGAGTTGGCTGCCTTTGTAGAGCTCGAGGATGGGATCAGCGAGCACACCATTGAGCTGGAAGGCCGCAAGCGATGGGCCAGTCGCGAGAATAACAACTTTCTTCGCCTCGGTGCCGGTGATGATGAATCCGCCAATCAACTGATCTGGATCTCTTCCTACCTCCATCCGGGTGGAAACATTGAGCGGAATATGGGGGACGCTGGTGACCGTAAGAGTGATGCCGTTGCTCGAGGAATTGAAGGTCGCGGTAAAGCCGTTTGTGTTGATGGCGGCGAACGAACCGGCGAAAGCATTGGGCGCGATGATCTGGAAGATGTCGCCCACTGCGGGACGGAATCCATTGATCAGGCTCACGTTCAACGTGCCGCCGAGCGTCGCAGTCCCATTCACCCTCAGCTGGTCGTACTCCGTGCCGGGGGCTGTGCCGCCAATCTCCATGTTCAGCGTCCCGTTCGCGTTCTGAGTATAATTTCCGTTAAGCGTGAGCTTGCCCGCCGAATGTCCCGGCGCGACGATCCCGCCGTTGTTCCGCACCGCTCCTTCAATCGTTCCGTTCCCGACGAGGCTTCCGCCGTTGAGATCGAGACCTGCCTCAACCGTTAATGTCCCGCCGTTGAGATCGATTTTGGCCCCGGCATTGTTCGTCAGGGTCGCGCCACCGGTAAACAGAAGATTGCCGTTGCCGAGTGCCTCAATGATACCGCCACTGTTATTAACCACTGAGCCTGGCCCCCAGCCCCCTTCGCCAGCGAGGAAGTTCAACTGACCGCCGTTGCTGGCCCGGAGCGTGCCCCCGTCGTTGGTCATCCCCTGGTTTCGGGCTGTACTCACGATGACCCTCAATGGGCCAGTGGCATCGATCAATCCGCGATTCACCACGTTGAGCCCGTAGAAGTTGCTGCCGGTGTACGTTCCGATCCGTCCCTGACCGCGGATCGTGAGGCCGGGCATTACCGTGGCTGTCTTTCCTGCGTTGTCTCCCGCAATGCTGCCCCCGTTCATGGCGAAGAGGCCGTTGCCGGCCAGGATCACGTTGGCGTCACGTATATGCAGGCCGGTCAAATCGTCCACGTTCCCATCCAGGCGGACGAGGCCGTTATTGGTAAACGTTCCGGCGAGGCCGAAAATCTCGTCCTGGCTAATGGCCATCGTCCCTGTGTTCACGACATCTTTGAAAGTGCCGCCAGAGCCGCCGGGAAAATCTCCGCGAATCGTGCCGCCGCCACTGGTAGCGAGCGTACCGCCAATCACCGTCACCCCCGGTTTGAGCCGGACAATTCCATTCTCGATGGCCTCGATCGTGCCACCGGTGTTGTTAACGCTGCCGTTGTTATAGGCCGACGATATCCGCAGGGTTCCGGGCCCACGGCCCCGCAGGGTGCCGGTGTTCCTCAGGAAGGAATTTTGAAAGTCCGCCACTCCGATGGTAAGCGGGTTACTCTGCGTCGCTTCAATCAGGCCTTGATTGACGATGTTCAACGCAGGATACGATCCGGAATTCAATTGGCCGCCGCCGCGGATCTGTCCGGCAGGCGTGATTAAAAAGCTATCGCCGTTATTGATGCCGATGATGACGTTGTTAATACTGTCACCCATCAGGATCTGGCCGCCGTTGTTCACGAATGAGCCGTTGCCAACGATTAGCCAGGCCACGCCACCGATGTTGCCGTTGTTTATCCCATTGAGCGTGATCACGCCGGCGTTGCCCAACGCGATACCGTTAGCAGGGTTGGTGCGGGCCCTGAGAGTGGCGCCGTAGGCGAGATTGATCTCGCCGCCGTTGCCCAGACCGGTCTCGGCAAGGAGGGCGGCGTTGACCGCTAGGTTCAGGACTGCGGGTTTGAAAATGTTGACCGTCTGCACGGTGACGCCGATTCCGAGAGTACACTGCGGCAGCACATCGATGAGCACGTCGTACGTCGGATGAAATCCCGGCACCGGCTGGCCCTGCTGATTCAGGATGGAGTGGCCATCGAGCGGATACGCACTCGTCGTCCAAATGCCATCCTGCTCCCAGATGCCAGGGGCATTTGTGGGCCAGGCCGCGGTGAAGTGGGTGTGGTCGGCGCGAGAAGTGGATGGGATAAAGCCGAGGACCAGGACGGCTAGAATAAAAACTGCCAGGTGACGGAACGCTATTTTCAAGGATTTCATTTTCATGTTTTGTCTAGGTGAGGATTTGCTCTTCACCGCACGAATGTGGAAACCGCAGCCCGGAATGGACATTTTTCTGAAAAGAATTTTCTTTTTTCGCGAGATCGGTAGGATCGCGAGGCGTGCAGCCCGCCCTTCCAGCAACCAGCGATGTCACCCAGATCCTCCAAGCCTGGAGCGAAGGCGACGACTCAGCCCCGAGCCGGCTCATCCCAGTCGTCTATGCGGAGCTGCGACGCCTGGCGGCTAATTATCTTCGGCGCGAACGGCCCGATCACACCTTGCAGGCCACCGCGCTCGTTCACGAAGCTTACTTAAAACTGGTGGACGAAAAGCGCGTGACTTGGAAAAACCGCGCCCATTTTTGCGGCATCGCCGCGCGGCTCATGCGCCAGATCCTCATGGAACACGCGCGCACACATAACGCCGACAAGCGCGGCGGTAAACTCGAAAAACTTTATCTCGAAGAAACGCGCCATCTCGCGGCGGAACGAGCACCCGATCTCATCGCACTAGATGACGCCCTCAAGACCTTCGCAACTTCCCACCCGCGCGAGAGCGAGGTGGTCGAGCTGAAATTCTTTGGTGGACTCGATGCGCGGGAGATCGCGGAGGTCCTCAATGTTTCGGCCAAGACTGTGGCGCGCGATTGGAGCTTCGCCAAGGTCTGGCTCCTGCGGCAACTAAGTAATGCCGCCTGAATTACAAGACCTCAGGCAAGGGGCACAAGAGCCACAAATAATCCGGAGCCTTATGGCGCCCTTGTGTCCATTGTGACTTTGTGTGAGATCTGAAATGAGCGATAGAGCAGAAAGGGTCGCCGAAATAGTGAAGTCGGCCCTGGAGCGTTCTCCCGAGGAGCGAATTACGTTTCTGGATCAAGCCTGCCCCGCCGATTCCGAAACCCGCGCTGAAGTCGATTCCTTCCTTCAGTTTCAAGATGAGGCAAGTCAGTTCATCGAACAAGGCGCCCTTCAGGTTGCCGCTCAGACGATCGCTCGCGAACCCGCCCTGCCCTCCCCGCAACAAATCGATGGTTACGAGATTATTTCCCGCATCGGCGTCGGCGGCATGGGCGAAGTCTATCTGGCGGAGGAAACGAAATTGCGCCGCAAGGTGGCGCTGAAACTCGTGCGCACGGGAATGGGCACGGAGGAAATCGTCGCGCGCTTTCGCCACGAAGAACAAATCCTGGCGAGCCTGAATCACCCAAACATCGCGCAGCTCTATGGCGCGGGCGTGGCGGCGGGGGACATCCCGTTTTTCGCGATGGAATTTATCGATGGTGTCCGGATTGACGAATACTGCAACTCCCAGGCGCTCTCCCCCATCGCGCTCCTGGAAATTTTCCGCAAGGTTTGCGCGGCCGTCCATTATGCGCATCAACGCCTCATCATCCATCGCGACCTGAAGCCATCGAATATTCTGGTCACCGCGGACGGTGAACCGAAGCTGCTCGACTTCGGAATCGCCAAACTGATTGAAGGCCAGGACGCTTTCACCCAGATGCAGACGCTCCCTGGAGCGATGACCCCCGACTACGCCAGCCCCGAGCAAGTCCGTGGCGAAGCGATGACCACTTCGACCGATGTCTACTCGTTAGGCGTCCTGCTTTACGAAATTCTGACCGGGCAACGTCCCTACCGCCTCAAAACGCGAAGTCCGGACGAGATCGCGCGCGCCATTACCGACCAGGAACCGGAGC
>JBEEHU010000073.1:0-15335 GCA_041167565.1 Verrucomicrobiota bacterium
GCCTTGAGGACTTCGCCGGAAAAGACCCAGTCGTGCCCATGCAAAATTCGCGCGCGGGGTTTGACGACGATTCCAGCCATGGGCTAATGATGTCGCACTTATGCCGACCGCTCCACAATCGAATGTCGATCTTCCCGGAATCAAAAAACTCCGCAGCGGAAAAGTTCGCGAAGTTTTCGATCTCGGTGCCACTCTGCTCTTCGTCGTGACCGATCGCCTCTCGGCCTTCGACGTGATTCTGCCCGACCCGATCCCGGCTAAGGGCGCGGTGCTCAATCAACTTTCCGCCTTTTGGTTCAAGCGGTTCGACAAGATCGCGAATCATTTCGTAACGGCTGATTTCGATCAGTTCCCGGCCGAGCTCCAGCCGTTTCGCGACCAACTCGCCGGCCGCTCGATGATCGTGAAGAAGACAAAACCGCTGGCGGTGGAATGCGTCGTGCGCGGTTATCTGGCCGGCTCCGGCTGGAGCGAATATCAAAAAACGCAGAGCGTTTGCGGAATAAAACTTCCGTCCGGATTGCAACTGGCCTCGCAATTACCGGAACCGATCTTCACTCCTTCGACCAAAGCCGACGAAGGCCACGACGAGAACATCGACATGAAGGAATGTGCGCGGATCCTCGGCGACGAAATGGCAAACCGGGTCCAGGAGTTGAGTCTCAAAATTTATTCGGAAGGCCGCGAACACGCCGCGGGCCGTGGCATCATCGTCGCCGATACAAAATTCGAATTCGGAACGATTGACGGAGAATTGCTCTTGATCGACGAATGTCTCACGCCTGATTCGTCGCGCTTCTGGCCGGCGGATCAGTACGTCATAGGCAAGAGCCCGCCGAGTTTCGACAAGCAATTCGTGCGCGATTATCTCGAAACGCTCGATTGGAACAAGACCCCGCCCGGTCCACGATTGCCCGCGGACATCATCGAAAAGACTTCCGCGAAATATCGCGATGCCTTCGAGCGGCTGACTGGCGCGCAGTTGGCTTAATGCTTGTCGTCATCCCGAGCCGCGCAGACGGCGAGGGACCTCGCAGTTGCAAGTTCCGGCACTCAAGCGAAGGCCGAACGCCGCCCTGACGTAGTCGCTAACAGATTTTCGCGGAAGCGATCCAGCGTTCGCGAGATCCCTCGGCGCGCTTCGCCAGCCTCGGGATGACACGCTTACCTTTTCTTGGCGTTACCCGCCGATCAACTCGCTCACCATCGATTTCTCTTCCTTCAACTCGGCGATTGACGCATCCGTCTTCGCGCGGCCGAATTCATCCAGCGGAACATCCTGCACGATTTCCCATTTCCCGCCCCGAGCGCGCACCGGAAATGAGCAGATCAATCCTTCCTCCACGCCGTAGCTGCCATCGGAGCAAACCGCCACGCTATGCCAGTCTCCCTCAGCCGTATCAGTCGTGAGAGAGCGGACAGTATCGACGATCGCATTCGCAGCCGATCCGGCGGAGGAAGATCCGCGCGCTTTGATGATGGCGGCGCCGCGTTGCTGCACGGCGGGAATGAACGTCTCCTTCAGCCACGTTTCGTCGCCAATCGTTTTCGCGGCGGACCGGCCTTTGATCTTCGCGTTATAAGCGTCCGGATATTGCGTCGCCGAATGGTTCCCCCAGATCGTCACGTTGCTGACCTCGGTCACATCGACGCCCGCTTTCTGCCCGAGTTGCGCCTTCGCCCGGTTCTCGTCGAGCCGCGTCATCGCAAACCAGCGATCGCGCGGAATCGACTTCGCGTTGTTCATTGCGATGAGGCAATTGGTATTGCACGGATTTCCAATCACGAGAACGCGCACGTCCGAGGCGGCATTTTTTTCGATTGCTTTTCCCTGGCCGATAAAAATTTTGCCATTGATCCCGAGCAGATCCTTTCGCTCCATCCCGGCTTTCCGCGGCACGCTCCCCACGAGCAGCGCCCAGTTCACCTCGCGAAATCCTTCGTCGAGATCGGTCGTGGCTACAACGTTTTTGAGCAGCGGAAAAGCGCAATCGTCCAGTTCCATGACCACGCCTTTGAGCGCCTCGAAGCCGGCGGGAATTTCGATCAAGTGCAACGCGACCGGCTGGTCCGGACCAAACATCGCGCCTGACGCCACGCGGAAAACGAGGGCGTAACCAATCTGACCGGCAGCCCCTGTGATCGCGACTTTGATGGGTGAGTTCATGATTTATTTAGCCACAGATAGCGATGCATGTCATCCCGAGCCGCGCAGACGGCGAGGGACCTCCCAGTTGCAATCTACGCCTGCCGGCAAACATCCCGCGCGATCCAACGGAGACGCGTCTTGTTTCGCGGTAGCGAGTGAGCGCCTGTGGTCCTTCGCCATCTACGCGGCTCAGGATGACGCCCGCCCCGTCTTCTCCAGAAGCTCGCGGATGAGCCGCAGGCGTCTTCGCGTTGTGGGACTCGCACCGAGATCGGCCACCGTCTTTTGCATCCGCCGGCTCCAGTTCGAATTCGCAGCCGTCCCTGGCACGTTGAACCGATCCTTGCGCGCCAGCAAATCGGTAATCATGACGATCGCGATCCAGGCATTGCTTGCGAAAAGCGCTTCCATTATCGCCGGATAAAAATCCGGCAAATATTCGAATCCCTCACGCACCTCAATTCCCGCGAACTCCGCGATCTTCAGGAGGTCCTCGCGCGCCTGTTCGCGGGTCGGTGATCCTTCATCCTGCGCCTCGTCCCACAAGGCGCGAATCGGTTTATGATCGTGCGTCGCGTAGGTCGCCACTGACAATCGCTCGTAATCTTCGCCGCGTTTCACCCGCTCATGTTTCACTTCCCATTGCGGAATCTTGAAACCGGCCACGCCTAACGAATGCAAACTCGGCCGAACGTAATCCGGCACCGTCCCCAGATCTTCACCGACGACCCGCGTCTCGCACGACTCATCCAGAACCGCGCGCAGATAATCCTCGCCCTCCTGCCGATTCGCTTCGCAGCTTTCCCAGGTGGAATCATCGCGCGGATAGAATTGCGGGATCGCGCCGCCGGTTCTTGCCCACATCTCATCCCACGAGAGCGGCAGAAACTCCTGGTTTCGTTCCGGCCGCCAGGGAAAAGCGTAGATCCGGTAAAAGCCGAGGACGTGGTCGATCCGAAAGACATGGAAAATCTTATGCACGCCTCGAACCCGCTGCCGCCACCAGGAAAAATTCCGCGTCCGCATCACCTCCCACCGGTAAAGCGGAAGGCCCCAGTTCTGCCCCCATTTCTGGGTGAACTCGTCGTCCTTGAAATACGGCTCGGGCGGCGCGCCGCCGGACCATTCCAGGGCGAACTCGTCGCGGTGCGAATAGACATCGGCGCTGTAGAGATTCACGCCGAACGGAATGTCACCCATCAGCGCGACCCCTCGCGCCTCCGCGAACGCTTTCATCGCGCTCCATTGCTCGAATGCGATCCATTGGACATATTTGAAAAACGACTCGCGTCTGGCAAAGCGTTGCTGCGTGTCGGCTGTCTGCGCCGCGAGCCAGGTGCGGGCAGAGTCCGCACTCCGATGTTCCTCCGGCCAGCGGTCCCAGGTTTCTCGATTCCCATTTTGCTCCATGAGCGCGCGGAAGAACGCGTATTCCGTCAGCCACGCGCCTTCACCTTCGCAAAACGAATCGAATGCCGCCGAATAGGCGCCGTCTTCGGCCTCGCGCCGGGAAAAATTCGCGAAAGATTTTTCCAGGAGCGCCATTTTCAGACGGCGGACGCGGTCGTGCTTAACCGCGCCTTTGCGCAACTTCTCGAGATCGTGTTGCGCGATTACCTCGTCGAAGTCTTCCTGGGTGAGATCAACAGGCGAGCCGGGAGCGAGGCAGAGTGTCGTTGGCTCCAACGCGACGGCGCTGATCGCGTTGTACGGGCTGTGATCGCCGCCCATTTCATTGATCGGCAGCAGTTGGACGACCTTGAATCCAATCCGCGCCGCCCAATCGATGAATTGCCGCAGCGCTTCCAGATCGCCGATGCCGAGATCGGTCTCGGTCCGAAGAGCGAACAGTGGGGCCAGCACTCCGGCGATTTTTTTCTCCGGAGAAAGGTTCATCTATGTCCACAGATTACACAGATTTTCACAGATTGAATTCGGAGCCTTCGATCAATCTTCATCTGTGTAAATCTGCGAAATCTGTGGAGAATCAACCACGCCGGACCTGCCAGTCTTCGACCAGTTGCGTCGGGATTTCCTTCAGGAAGCGCGAGGGCCGCTGAAACATGTCTCCATATCCCGCATTCAGGCGCATGTGCGGGAACGTCAGATACAGCTCATCGCGCGCGCGGGTGATCGCGACATAAAAGAGCCGGCGTTCTTCCTCAATCGCGTCGCGGGTTTCCAACGAACGCGTGCTCGGGAACATTCCGTCCGTCAGCCAAATCACGAAGACGGTGTGATACTCAAGCCCTTTCGCCTGATGGACCGACGAGAGGTTGACCGCTTCGTTATCCGCGCTCTGATCCAAGGCCGGCTCCGCATCGATGTTGCTGATCAGCGCCAGTTGCGAAAGAAATTCGTGGACGTCCTTGAACTGCCGCGCGAACGCCGCGAGCTGGTTCAGATCTTCCCGGCGCAGCTCGTAGTTCGTGAAGTTCGCCTTCGCGTAATCGTCGTAGATCGCCTCTACGATCGACGTGATCATTTCCGACGGCGGATTCGGTTGCCCGCCAGGCGCGATTTCATCGAGCGTATGCGCGAGTTGCTCCCACGATTTCTTTGATTTCGCGCCGACCACCATCGCGCGCAGTCGCTCGCCGAAGTTTACGTTGGAGCCGGGATCGGTGACCGCGGCCGCGGTTGATCCGTCGCCAGTCTGGCCGGGGTCATCGATTCCGGCTACGGGTGGAGCTTCGCCGAGCGATGTTTCCCACGCGCGCCAGAGATTATCGGCGCTCTTGTTTCCGATGCCGGGCAGCAACTTCACCATGCGCTTGAAGGCAACCTCGTCGCGCGGATTCGCGATGAACCGGATGAACGCCGTCACGTCCTTCACATGCGCCTGTTCGAAGAACCGGACGCCGCTCGTGATCACGTACGGAATTCCGCGCCGCGAAAGTTCGAGCTGCAATTCGATCGCGTGATAATGCGCCCGATACAGGATCGCGATTTCGTTAAGCTCGATGCCTTCATCGCGCAGTTCGAGGATACGCTGCGCCACGAACTGCGCCTGTTCGCTGCCGTCGTTTAATCCGACGACCGCCGGCCTCACCGAGTTGCTCGGCCGGGTCGCGCTCAATTCCTTTCGGAACTGCTTCACGTTCGCTGCGATCGCGGCATTCGCGACCCGCAGAATCTCCGGCACGCTCCGATAGTTCAGCTCGATCTTGAAAACCTGCGCGTCCGGATAGCGCTCCGGGAACGCGAGGATGTTTTTGAAATTCGCGCCGCGCCACGAATAGATCGATTGCGCATCGTCGCCCACCACCATCACGTTGCGATGCTCGGCGGCGAGCGTGTCGATGAAGTCGGCCTGGATCTTGTTCGTGTCCTGATATTCATCGACCAGGATGAATTGGAATTGCCGCCGGTAGAAATCGGCGATGTGCTCGTGCTCAATCAGCATCCGCAGTGTCTTTTCGAGCAGGTCGTCGAAATCCATCGAGTTCGTCGCTTTCTTCTTCTTCTCGTAGCGCACGTGCACGTCCTTGATCTGTTCGAGCAGCGGAAGGAAATAAGGAAACTTTTCGGCGAGCAACGCATCGATCGGTGTCTCCGTGTTAATGACGAAACTAAAAATCTCCGCGAGGACATCGCCTTTCGGGAACCGGATCTCCTTCGGGTTGATCCCGGCCGCGGCGACCACGGTATCGATGAGGTCCTTCTGATCTTCGCGGTCCATGATGCTGAAGCCGCTCGAATACCCGAGCGCGCTTCCATGCCGGCGTAGCATTCGATTTCCAATCGAATGGAACGTGCCGCCCCAGAGTCCGCTCGAGTCCACCGGCAGGAGATTTGCGACGCGATCGAGCATCTGCCGCGCGGCCTTGTTCGTGAAGGTGAGAAGCAGGATATTGCGCGGGTCGATCCCGTTCTCGAGCAGATACGCCACGCGATAAGTGAGCGTACGCGTCTTGCCGCTGCCCGCGCCCGCGATCACCAGCAACGGACCGGGCGAAGCGGTCACCGCCGCGAGCTGCTGCTCATTCAGCTCCGCCGCATAATCGATATTGATCGCCGACGAATGCGGCGCGCGCTGGAGCGTGTATTGCCGGGACATGCGGCTATACCAGTAGCGGCGGTCTATTATCGTCGCAATTCATGGTGGTACTGCCGCCGGTTCAAACGACCACGGAGCCCAGATTGTCAGGAGCGGCGCCGGCTCTTGGAACCTGACTGACGATAATCGGTGGGGGATTGGCCGGTTAGTTTGCGAAAAACGCGGTTGAAGTGAGTGAGCGATTGGAAGCCGACCTCGTAGGCGACCTCACTTACGCGGCGGTTGCGATCGCTTAACAGCGTCTTGGCCTTTTCGATCCGCACGCGCGAGAGATAATCGGTGAAGGTCAGGCCGGTGGCGCGCTTGAACAGTTTGCAAAAATAAAACGTGCTCGTGTTCACCGCCTTCGCAACGGTGGCCAGACATAACGCGCCGTCCTGGTTTTGCGCGATGAAGTGTTTCGCTTTCGCCACCGGCGCCGGCTCGGCCGTGGAGCTCTCGACCGCAATCTGGTTGCTCAAGATCGACAGATGGCGGCCGAAGATTTCCAGCAGCCGCAGCATCCCGCGGTATTGCTTCTTCGAAAGCACGCGCGTGTGAAAATAAGCGTCGCGCGCCTTGCCCAGATCGACTTTCACGCCCCAGTCCACCAGTTTGCGCGCGGTCTGATCGAATCGAAATTTCGTGGGCTGATTGAGCAGAATCTGGCCGGTCTGAAGAAAGCCGATCAGTTGATCGCCGACGTGGATGGGCACGGCGCTATCGGAAAGCCCTGCGAAACAGGTCACCGTTCGGGAACGATCGCCCGTTTTCTCGGTGAGCTTGCGTTGCACTTCGAGGCAGGCGGCGCAGACGCGGCTCGATCGCGCCATCAAGACGCAGAACGGATTTTCGTTTGGTGTATCGTGGGTGGCGAGTTGCCAGTGCTCGACGGGGCGTAACGCGAGCGGCAATCCCGTGGCGGTGGAATAGGCGCGGGCGTAGTCCCGGTAAATCTCGGAGCGGGTCAGCTTCTCGACGAGCTGCTTGTTGTTCAGCTTCACGGGCCGGAAGGATATTCGACCGGAGCGAGAATGTCGATTTTATGCGCCGCGGAGGCACTTCGCGAGGATGAGGACGTAGGCTCCAACCATTGCGAAGACGCCGATGACGATGAGGTATTCCATATTTAGCTTTCTGTTTTCGGTTCGGGGAAAATGGTGGAGGGCGAGACAGCCAACGCGGCACTCTTCCGGCAGCCGGAACAGGGATGTCCCCAGTGATCGCAGTGGCGGCTCGGATCGCTCTTCGTGTTGTCATCGGCCTGCGGTTCAGCGCCGATCGCGGCCATGATTTTCAATTCCGGATTCACAGTTGGCGGCAGAGCGAAGGTGGTTTTCATGAGCATTGCTTTCGAGACGAGGTTAGGAGCGCCGCGCGTGTGAGGCTCCACCTCGCTTGGCTTTCGCTTTGCGAAAATTGCCCAGCGCCAAGGCGTGGCGGGCCCTGCCGTTGATGAGAACAATCGAGGTTGAGTTCTCGGCAAGACCGGGAGAGCCAAAGCGACCGGTTCGCTCATCCTTGTTTCATGAAAACAACGATGTCTTCTCCGGTTCGTTCGGCCTCATCAGCGCAATGCCGGCCCGCGGCGCGTTCGCGCCCTCTCGCGAACTGCCGGATCGATTGCGTTCTCGTACCCCTCGATTTCTCCCACGCTTCGCTCAAAGCGCTCAAGTACGCGCTCGCCCTGGTGAACGAGTTCGGCGCGCAACTCCATGTCGTGCACGTCTGCGAAAGCGATCACACGCCGTCGACGTTCGAAGCCATCTCACTCGTCAGCCGGCAAAGCGAAGTGGTGCGCCGGTCGAGACGTCTGTTGCGGGATCTCGTCGAGAAACAGGGGGTCCAGTTCGCGCCGGATCATCTCCATGTTTTAAGCGGCCGGACCTACCACGAGATCTGTGACCTCGCGCAGAGACTCGCGGCCGACCTGATCGTGACTTCGACGCGCGGCCTCACCGGCCTGAAGCATGTGCTTCTGGGCAGCACGGCCGAGCGCGTCGTCCAGCATGCGCCATGTCCGGTGCTGATCGTGCGCGAGCGGGAGCACGATTTCGTTGGGATGAACGGCGAGAGCGATCGCGCCTTCCAATTGAAAAAGATCGTGGTCCCGTTCGATTTTTCCGAATGCTCGATCGCGGGTCTCGAGTTCGCGGTGCCGTTCGCGCATTTCTGGAATGCGCAGGTGGTCCTTTTCAACAGCGTGCCGGTCACGAGCTTCACTCCGTACGCCGAATTCGGCGTGCGCGACCTGACGGGTTGGATCGCGGTGCGCGCGGCCGCGGAAGATTGCATGCGAACTATCACGTCCGATATGCTCGAACGCGGCGTGGCGGTCGAGCCTGTGATCCAGATCGGGCCGCCAGCCCGACAGATTTGTGATTATGCGGACCGGCATGAGGCCGACCTCATCGTCATGTCCACCCATGGCAGCACCGGCCTCGCGCACGCGCTGTTGGGGAGCGTGGCGGAACATGTGGTGCGTTATGCGCATTGCCCCGTGCTGGTGGTCCCGACGCGCGAACAACAAGGAGATGAATCATGAAAGAAGATACGAGACCTGCCGATCGTCCCGACCTCGAAGCCCGGGTCGCGGCCCACCCATTCCTGATCGGGATGAACGCGCACCAAATCGAGTTGCTGATCGATTGTGTCTTGCTCACCCGCTTCGAGGCCGGCCGGACGATTTTTCGGACCGGCGAAACCGCGAATCGCTTTTACCTGATCGAAAGCGGCGCGGTAACGCTCGAAGCGGTTTCGTTGCATGAATCGCCGATCGTTATCGATACCGTGTCCGCGGGCGACCTGCTCGGATGGTCGTGGCTCTTTCCGCCGTATCTCTGGCACTTCACCGCGCGCGCGATCAAGCCGACGAGTGCCATCTTTTTTTATGGAACGGTCCTGCGCCAATACTGCGAGCGCGACCCGGCCTTGGGCTACGAGCTGTTCAAGCGCATGAGCGAAGTGATGATGCGCCGCCTCCAGGCCGCGCGCGTCGCCTTAAGTGAGGCGATGAAAAATGTTCCGGTCGCAGTATGATTGTGGGATATCAAAAACATCGAACAGCGTCTGGCGGAGTCCCCTTTCCTGAAAGGGATGGAAGATCATCAAATCAAGGTGCTCGCGCAATCGGCCACGCCGACGGCGGGCGAAGTGGCCAACGGTTTTTACCTCATCGAACGCGGCAATGTGGTCGTGGAAGCGCCCCAGAACCGACCACCGCCCTTTGTTTTTCCGGGATCATGCTTCGGCAGCATCGCGAGGAAGATCTGACGCTGAGCCATGAACTGTTCAAGAGAATGTGCAACGTGATGGTGCGGCGTCTTCAGGCGGCGCGGGCCAGATTGGTTTCCAGCGCAACGTCCCAATGATCGAGCCAAAACCATTCCTCATCGAGATCAACCCGACCGAAAATTTGCTCGTGCTCCATTATCACGGCCGCGTCGGCGTCGCGGAAGTGGAGCAATGCGCACGGGAAATGCGCGAAGTCCTGGAGAAATTGCAACCTGGCTTCCGGCTCCTGGTTGATCTAACGCGCTTGGAAGCAATGGATGTTCTCTGCGCCTCGACGGTTGAAGACATCATGAATCTTTGCAACGAAAAAGGCGTGGCGGCGGTCGCGCGCGTCATTCCCGATCCCAAACGCGACATCGGATTGCAAATCATGTCGTATTTCCATTACGACCCCCACGTGCGCATCGTGACCTGCGCCAGCGTGGATGAAGCGATGAGCGCTTTGTCCGAGTAGCGAAGCGCCGCTTCGCTTTAGCCCGCCGGAACCAGGAGCCCCTGGTAAGTCTCTTCCACGATATGATCGACCACGGCTTTCATGTCCTGGTTGCGCTCGTCAGCGGAGCAGCGCGTGCCGAACAAATCCGGCGAGAGTCGTCATACCGATCAGCAGCACCAGCGCCAGCACGATTTTGCGGAAGCTCTTCTGCTTGATCTTGTTCAGCAAAAGCTTGCCGGTATAGGAGCCCGCGATCGCGACGACGAGAAGCAACGGGATGAACCAGTAGGATTCAGCCGCGAGAAAACCGCTGCGCAGATAAACAATCATCCGGCTGAAGTCCACGCCGGAATCGCTCGCTGCGGAGGTCGCGACGAAAACATTTTTCTCAAGGTCGAAAGCGCCGAGGGCGAGACCGCGGATCGCGCCACCGGTGCCGATCGGGCCGGCAAGAAAACACTACCGGCCGTGATCGCGTTCAATGGGCGCGGTGAGAGTTTCGCCTTGGGCCGGAGCAGGAAAAAAGCGCTGAACGCGATGAGAAAAAGTCCGAGGATCAGCTCGGTGTATTTGAACTCGAGCCGGGTGCTGAGCCAGGCGCCAAGAATGACAAAGAGCGTGCTTGGAATTCCGAGCAGGAGCAGGAGGCGCCATTACACGGCGGTGCGGAAGAGGACCAGTTTCGATGTGTTGCTGAAGACGTGGAGGATGCTAGTCAGCGCCAGGACCTGGTGAAAGTCGAAGAAGAATCCGGCCAGCGGGACGAAGAAGACCGAGGAACCGAATCCCGCGATGGTTCCCGCCACCTCGGAGCAGAAGGCGAGCACGAAAAAAACAAGGACATTCATCCGCGCCCGAGTCTTCCGATTGGTTCGTGAACTTTCAAGATTCGTCTGTGGAACGGCAAGAAATGGCGAGTGTTTAACAAGCGAGGAAGAGCGGCATCGCCGCGGGTGCTCCTATTCAAGACATGAAGACGGCAACTGTTCCAAGAACCTCACGGAACCGGCGAATCTCATGCCGCACTCGCCCGGCAATTTCCAAAGCGGCTCGCATTAAAATCAACAACGTGCTGGTGCCGATCGATTTCTCTGACTGCTCGATGAAAGGCCTGGCGTAGCCGGCGAGCAAATCTGCGCGCGAGCCCTCGAGCACCGCGCGGATCTGATCGTGACTTCCACCCACGGCACGACCGGCTTCAAACATATCCTGGTCGGCATCACCGCGGAATACGTGGTGCGACATGCGGCGTGCCCCGTCCTGGTGGTGCCGAGTCATGAACGGCCGGTGCTTGATTCCCAAAGCGAGAAATAATACGAAAGACCTGGGGCAGAAAGGCTGCGCACTTCTTCGGAACCAGGCGATCGCGCTTGTCTTGCGGTCCTGTTTCTTTCTTAATGGAGAGAGCGCTTCCAAATGAATTCGTCGCCAATATCGGGCGAGAGCCGCACGGGTGCGGCTGCTCAAGGTCAGGTCGAATCGATCAATCGCCGTTCGTTTCTCGGCGTCCTGCTCGGTTTCGGCGCCGTCGTCGTGGGCGCCGCGCTCTCGATCCCGCTCCTTCGCTTTGCCTTGCATCCGCTCCTGACGAAAACGACGGACATCGGCTGGTCGGATATCGGCAAGATCGAGGAGTTCGCTTCGCTCAAAGTGCCGATGAAAAAGCTGATCACAGTCGATCAACGGGACGGGTGGAGAAAAATTGTTTCGGAAAAGGCAATCTATGTTTTGCCGGCGAAGGACGGCGTCCTGCGCGTGTTGTCGCCCATCTGTCCGCATCTCGGTTGTTCGATTCCGTGGATCGAAGCGAAACAACAATTCATTTGTCCGTGCCACACCGCCATCTTCACCCTCGATGGGACGCGCGTTTCTGGTCCGGCGCCACGGCCGATGGACGATCTCGAGAGCAAGGTTGAAGAGGGCGTCCTGAAAGTGCGCTACCAATATTTCCGCCAGCTGATTCCGACCAAGGAAGTTCTCGCCTAGAACGAATCCACTATGGCTGACGCGCCGACGCCCGACGGGAAACCGAATGAACCACATCTGAACCGGCGGCAGCGCATCTATCGCTGGTTCGACGTTCGCATCGGGGTGGGATCGTTGATGCACGAAGCGCTGGACGAGCCGATCCCGGGAGGCGCGCGGTGGGCTTACGTCTTCGGCTCGGTCCTGCTTTTTCTCTTTATCTCGCAGACCATCACCGGGATTTTTCTTGCGCTCTATTACGTGCCTTCGGCCGATCACGCACATACAACCGTCGCTTACATCGTGAAGGAAGTAACCGGCGGATCGTTCTTGCGCAGCCTGCACGCCTACGGCTCGAGCGCCGTCGTCATCGTGATGCTGCTTCACCTGACGCAGACATTTCTTTACGGCGCCTACAAGGGACGGCGGGAAGTTCTCTGGATTTCCGGCTGCGCGCTCCTCGGCCTGATGCTGGCGATGGCGTTTACCGGCTATTTGTTGCCGTGGGACCAGAAAGCGTACTTCGCCACTACCGTCGGCACGAACATGGCGAGCGAAGTGCCGTTGATTGGTTCCACTCTCAAACGCTTAATGCGAGGCGGGAACGAGATGGGCACGCTGACGTTGTCTCGCTTTTTTGTGGGACATGTTTTCCTGTTGCCACTATCGATCCTCGGCCTAATCGCGGCGCATGTGTTTCTCTTTCGCAAAGCGGGCGCCGCTGGTCCGCCGAGCGAAGATCCGGTTAACCCGAAACTCCCGACGGAGCGGTTCTATCCGCGACAGGTGTTGATGGATACGGTCGTGGCGCTGGTCATGATCTGCGTGCTGGGATTGTTCTCTTATTTTTCTCCCACGGAGCTCGGACCGAAAGCGAATCCGGCCGACACCCAGTACGTCCCACGCCCGGAATGGTTTTACCTGCCCGTTTTCCAGTGGCTCAAGTACTTCAAGGGCTCGCTCTCGATTGTCGGCATTGTCGTTATTCCGACGCTCACCGCGATCCTGGTTGTGGGGCTTCCATTTTTCGATCGACGTCTGGAACGGCGCCCGTGGAGGCGTCCGATCGCCGTCGGCATTTATTTGGCAATCATGGCGACACTCGTGACCTTTGGATGGTTGAGCCGGCATGAGGATCAACTCGATCCGGCGATTGCGAAACAGGTCGCCAAACAGAATGAGGAAACGGAGCAATTCATGCGTGCGCCGTTTGAACCGGAAGCGGCGGCGAGCTCGCTTTCCGCGCCGGTCGTCGCAATGCTCGATCCGCTCGCCGCGGCGGGAAAGAAAATTTACGGCAGTGAATCTTGCGATGCCTGCCATGGCGAGAATGGCGAGGGCTCGCCCGTCGGCCCCAAGCTCGCCGGCGCTACCGCACAAAAATCACCGGAAGAACTAACCAAGCTGCTTCGACATCCCACGCCTAAGATGATCGAAGGCGAGATGAAACCGGTGGAGGTTCCCGACGAGGACTTGAAAGCGCTCGTCGCTTACCTCAAAAGTTTGAAGTAGCTGGGAACACAACAGTTCGTTAGGCCACGACGGCTCATCATGGACCTCTCCACAACTTATTTGGGGCTGAAGTTGCGCACGCCGTTGGTGCCCTCCGCCTCGCCGCTTTCCGAGGAGATGGACAAGATCAAACAAATGGAGGCAGCCGGCGCGGCTGCCGTCGTCCTGCACTCGTTGTTCGAGGAACAAACGGAAACGGATTCCACGACAATGAGCCGCCCGTTTCGAGTTACGCCCGAAACCTATCTAAAGCATATCAAGGCAGCGAAACGCGCCGTGAAGATCCCGATCATCGCGAGCCTCAACTGCACCACACTCGGAGGTTGGATTCGTTACGCGCGCCAGATCGCCGAGGCCGGGGCCGACGCGCTCGAGTTGAACATCTATAAGATACCGACACGAACGAAGGTGACCGGATCGACCATCGAGAAGGGGTACATCGACGTCGTCAGGACGATCCGATTGCAGACGACGCTTCCATTGGCGGTAAAGCTGAGCCCGTATTTCAGCAACTTCGCGAACATGGCTGCCGCTTTCGACGCCATCGGCGGCGACGCGCTCGTCTTGTTCAACCGATTTTACCAGCCGGATATCGATATCGAGAAGATGGAAGTCACGCCGAACCTCACCCTAAGCGTCCCGGCCGACATGCGCCTCGCGTTACACTGGATCGGCATCTTGTTTGGAAAAATCGGCTGCAGCCTCGCGGCCACGAGCGGGATCTATCAGGCGACGGATGCGATCAAAATGGTGATGGCTGGCGCGGACGTGACGATGCTTTGCAGCGCGTTGATGCGGCACGGTATTCCGCACATTCAACGGATCGAAATGGAGATGACGGCGTGGCTCGAGCAGCACGGCCACAAATCGCTAGGCGAAATCAAGGGACTGATGAGCCAGAAGAATTCCCCGGATCCAAGCGCCTTCGAGCGGGCGCAGTATGTCCGCGGGCTTTCCAGTTATAAGTCGTTGTTCCCGCTGCGCCGTTGAACGGCACCTGACTCACGCCACGGCTGAGGCTTCCGACACGCCCGCCGCTTCGTTGAGTCCGAGACCTTCGTTAGTCTCCGCGACAATTTGGTCGACGACGGCTTTCATGTCTTGCGTGCGTTCCCAAACGGCAAGTTGCCGGTCCGCGCCCGTCCCTCCGTGAAGAATGCGCTCGATGTGACCGATCTCGCGGAGGCTGCCAAGCTCGTCCACTTCGGCCGAAATAAACTCCAGGATTTCGTGGATCAAGCTGCGGGTCTCCACTTCGCATTTGCGGCCGAAATCGATCAGCCTGCCGTCGAGCCCGTAGCGCGAGGCGCGCCAGCGATTCTCATCGATCACGCGCCGTCGATAGATTCTGAATGATGTATTTTGACGAAGCAGTTTGTGCAATTTGAATATGACCGCCTGTATCATCGCGGCGAGCGCGATCGTGTCGTCGACGCCGGATTGGGCATCGCAAATCCGAAATTCCAGCGTGTCGAAAAACGGATGGAGCCGAATGTCCCACCAGATCTTCTTGGCGTTATCGATGCAATTAGTGGTGACCAGCAGCTCGAGGTACTCCTCATATTCAGACAGGCTTTCGAAAACGTCCGGAATTCCGGTGCGAGGGAAGCGCTCAAAGATGTTGTGCCGATAAGCCTTGAAACCGGTGTTCTGGCCGAGCCAGAAAGGGGAATTGACCGAGAGCGCATAGATGTGCGGAAGAAAATAACGCGCCTGGTTCATGAGCTGGATTGCCTCCTCGCGATCCGGGATGCCGATGTGCACGTGCAGTCCGAAGATGAGATTCGCGCGGGCGATCTGTTGCAGATCGTTGACGACCGTGGCATAGCGCTCGCCCGACGTGATCAACTGATCCATCCAATGTGAAAACGGATGCGTGCCGGCGGAGGCGACCAGGAGGCCATCGCGCGCCGCAAGCATGGCGAGCTCCCGGCGAAGCC
>JBEEHU010000074.1:0-2904 GCA_041167565.1 Verrucomicrobiota bacterium
TGCGTGCGCCAACCCAGCAATGGGAAGCAGCGCCCGACGCTATGAGCGGTAACTGGGATGAAGTCGTAACAAGGTAGCCGTAGGGGAACCTGCGGCTGGATCACCTCCTTTCTAAGGAGAATTCGTCACGCCCGAGTTTACTCGGGGTCAGTGATTGAATAGGTCGACGGCTAAGTCCAAAGTTCTTCGGAATTTGGAGATGCCGTTAAGCCCTTGGAATCGAAAGAAACCGAGGCTTGAAGAACTCTGAAACGGTAACGCACAATTCAGTCTTTGCTGCAGATCGACAATCGAAAATGCCGGATGGCCCTAAGCCGTCCGGCATTTTTTGTTTTCTGGTGGATCGAGCCCTCCGTCGCTCGATGACAAGGAAATATGCGCCTTCGGCGCCAAATTAACATCGCCCGCCTAAAGAATTTGGAGGCAAGGGGATTCGAACCCCTGACATCCAGCTTGCAAAGCTGGCGCTCTACCAACTGAGCTATGCCCCCGAATCAGAATTTCGAAATCCGAATATCGAAACTCGAAACGGTGATTGTAGATGGAGGATCGAGGATTGCAATCGGTGGATCGGCCGCTCCGCGGGCGATGCGGCTTCGCCGTCATGAAACATCGAGCGACGGAGCGCTCGATCCACCTACTTCGGCTTCGTGAGATCAGCTCGATTCAGATCGAGCTCGGGCTGCGGGATCACTTTCACGTCGGGGAAATCTTTCTTGAGGGCTTCTAAAAATTCCGGCGCTTTGCCGACAATGATCAGGCTCATCGGACTATCGAAATATTTCTGGGCGAACGCGCTTACGTTTTCCGTCGTGACGGCGTTCACCGAAGGGATGAATCGGTTCAGCGTATCCAATGGGAGATCGTAAGTGATCATCGACGAAATTTTCCCGACGAAACCTCCGTTGGTTTCCAGATTCCGCGCGTAACCACCGGTCAGCACTGCCTTGCGCGATTTCAGTTCGTCGCCCTGCACCGGTTCCGTGTGCATCCGCCTGAGCTCGGTTTGCATCAGGCCCGCGACCTCAGCCGCGGATTGGTTCTTCGTTTGCGCGGAAGCGGAGAATGGTCCGATTTCGCGCCGTGCCTCGAGCGAACTCCGGGCGCCATAACTCAGACCGCGCTTGATCCGGATCTCGCGGTTCAATCGTGAGATAAATCCATTGCCCAGCGCTGCGTTGGCCACCAGGCCGGCATAATAGTCCGACGAACTTCTCTTGAGCGCGGGCCGCGCCACAGTCACGGCGGCCTGGCCGGCTTCAGGCATGTCCACGACGATGTTCGACGCTTTCCATTCCGCCGGAGCGGACAACGGCGCTTCTGTCCCTGACGGTTTGACGCCTTTCCAGCCGCCGAAAAATTTCTCGGCATATTTCTTCCCCTCCTCCAGCGTCAAATTCCCAGCAAAGATGAGCGCGGCATTTTCCGGCACGTAGCAGGTCTGGTAGAGCTTCACGATATCGTCACGCTTGATTGCCTGCACGCTCTCCATGGTGCCGCTGTGCGAATGCCCATAGGGACCATCGCCGAACACCACTCGTGACATGATAAATTGCGAAAGCGATCCCGGCTGTCGGTAAGCGACGCGCAAACCATCGAGCGTCTGGTTCTTCAGCCGGTCGATTTCCTCCTGCTTGAATGTCGGATGTAAAACGATGTCCGAGAGAATCCGCAAAGCCGGCTCGGCCTTATCCGACATGACGACGATCGTGGCGCGGGCGCCGTCCCAATGCGCGCCGGAATCGATCGTGCCGCCGAGCGATTCGATCGCGCTCGCGATCTGCGGCGCGGACATTGTCTCGGTGCCTTTGGTCAGAAGCGAGCCGGTCATGCTGGCGGTGCCGGCGAGATTCGCGGGATCAGTTTCCGCCCCATTCCGCACGAGTAATTCCGCCGCGAGCAGCGGCAACCCTGGGCGTTCCACCACCACAACCCGGAGACCGTTTTCCAGCTTGGTTTCCTTTGGCTGCGTGAAGACGACTTCATGGGGCGCTGATGGCGACGGCGGCGTGTCGATGCCCCCGATCGCCCAAGCGACGTGGATGCGCCCAAGGAAAATAAGGGCGGCGCCAAAAATAATGCGGGTCTTCATCACGATTTTTTCTCGGTCGCGGGAGCGGCCGGCGCCTTCATTGATTCCGGCAGGTACTCGATCACGACTTTCTTTTTGCCGGTAAGGTATCGGTTCAGGACTTCCTTGATTTCCGCTGTGGTTACCGCCTGGAGTTTTGCCAGATCAGTGTTCACCCGCTTGGCGTCGCCATAAACTACGACCGCCTGGCCGAGGGCGCTGGCTTTCCCGTTAAAGGTTTCGCGTTCGAGCAATTTTCCGGTAAGGAATCGCGTCTTCGCCTTATCGAGCTCAGCCTGCGTCACGCCATCCTTCAGCACTTTTTCAATTTCGGTGTTCAGCGATTTTTCCACATCGGCGATCGGCTTGCCGCTGGCGAGCACCAAACGAAAGGCAATCAGACCGAGATCTTCGCGCAGGTCGGTATCGCACGAAACGCTCTGCGCCACCTGTTGTTCGTAGACCATGGTTTGGTAAAGGCGGGACGATTCTCCGCCCGAAAGAATTTCCGACACGAGAGCGAGGGCCGACGAATCGTCGTTCCGGATGGATGGCCCGAGATAAGTGAGCGCGATGGCTGGAAGCGGAGCTCGCGGGCTGTAGGAAACTTCGCGCTTGTCAGCCTTTCGCGGAGGCTCCTTGACAGCGACGCGCGGAATTTTGCCGGCAGGTTTGCTGACCGGGCCGAAGTATTTCTTCACCCAGGCGTCGAGCTCCTCCGGTTTGAAATCGCCGACAACGATCAAGGTCGCGTTGTCGGGACGGTAGAAGGTCGAGTGAAACGCTTTCACTTCAGGCAGCTTCGACGCATCGAGCTCTTCGATGCTTCCAAT
>JBEEHU010000075.1:0-16404 GCA_041167565.1 Verrucomicrobiota bacterium
CTGTTTAGTTGGCCAGGGGCTTGGCACAAGCGCCTCTACATTGGCTTCAGAATTTCCATGGCCGAACCCGCTATCCTTCTCGACCGCCTGAGTAAGTCGTTCGGCGACACGAACGCCGTCCAGGATCTCTCCCTCGCTATCGAGGCCGGAACCATCTTTGGCTTCCTTGGCGCGAACGGGGCGGGAAAAACAACCACGATGCGCATGCTCTGTGGCCTGGTCCATCCGACAAGCGGCAGCGCGCAGATCGCCGGCCTCGATGTCTGGCGGGAGCGGCATAAGGCGCGCTCAAAGTTCGGTTACGTCGCGCAACGCTTCAGTCTTTATCGCGATCTCACCGTGGAAGAAAATATCCGATTCTTCGGCGGCGCGTGCCGCGTGCCGCGAGCGGAGCTGCCCAAGCGGATGGAGCGCTTGCTCGCCTTGACCGATCTCCGCGAGAAACGGACGGCGATCGCCGGAAATCTGTCGGGCGGCATGCGGCAAATGCTGGCAGTGGCATGCGCGCTGGTCCACGAGCCGCCGCTGCTTTTTCTCGACGAACCGACTTCCGGCCTGGACCCGGTGCATCGCCAGCAGATCTGGGATTTGCTCTACGACCTGAGCCATCGCGGGATCACCATTTTTATCACGACCCATTACATGGATGAGGCGGAGCGTTGCACGGAAGTGGGGTTCATCGAGGAAGGCCGGCTGCTCGCGAAAGCTCCGCCGCGCGCCTTGAAGGAGAGCTTTCACGCGAAGCTGCTCGAGATCGATGTCGAGCCGGTCATGCCCGCCCTGGTGCGTCTGCGCGAGGTGCCGGAAATCCTCGGCGTCTCATTGCGCAGCGGCGCCCTGCGGCTTTACGCCGCCGATCCGGAAAAGCTGGTGAGTGAGTGGCGCAAGCGATGGCCTTTCCCGGAATTTCGCTGGCTCGGCGAGCGCTGGGTGGAACCGGACATGGAAGATGTCTTCACCGCCTACTCGCAAGGTTATGACGCCGTCTTGAAACCAAAGCAGCCATGAACCGCAGCTCTCTCAGCGCCATCGCGAGCGTCGCCTACAAAGAGTTCCTCCATATTTACCGGGACCGGCGCGTGCTGATTCTGCTGCTCATCTTGCCGCCGATTTTCACGCTCGTTTTCGGCCACGCTTTCGAAGCCGGCGAAATGAAGGATGTCCCGGCAATGCTGATCAACCGCGACCTAACGCCGCGGGCCGAGCGTTTCATGGAATTGATTCTGGCCAACAAGACTTTCGCATGGCAGACGCAGCCGCCGTCGGTCACGGGCGAAGATGATCTCCTCGGCCACGGCGTGCAGGCGGCGCTCATTATTCCCAAGGGCTGGAGCGATAGCCTGGCGAATAACGAGCCCGTTCCGCTCCGCCTCTATCTCGACGGCAGCGACACCAATACCGCGGACCTGCTCGAAGGAAGCGTGAAGAAAACGCTGGGCGATTTTCAGCACGATGCACTCGTGGAAATGATCGATACGCTTCCGGAAGATGTCATCGAGCTGTCGAAGAAATTGCCGGTGCAGGTGCGGAAGCAATTTGCTTCCATGATGGAGCCCTGGAAGGCGGACGCGAAGGTGCTCTACAATCCGAAGACGCGCTTCATCGATTACGTGCTGCCCGGCGTGATCGGTCTCATTTTGCAGCTGATCACGGTGACGCTCATGGCCTGCACGCTGGCACGCGAGCGCGAAGCCGGCACGCTTTTCCAATTGATGGTGACGTCGCTGCGCCGGCGGGAAATCGTCCTCGGAAAAGTGCTGCCGTACCTCGCCATTTCCATCGTGCTCATCCTCTTCATTATTTTGCTCACCGGCTGGCATTTCCAGGTGCAGTTCCACAGTCCCGCCGCGCTGGCGCTCATTTGCTTTTTGTTCCTGCTCTGTTCGCTCGGCATGGGATTGCTCATCTCCGCCATCTCGCGAACCCAAACCCAGGCGATCCAATTCTCCGTCTTCTTTCTCCTGCCGGTCTTTGTCCTTTCCGGCGCGTTCGCCCCGCTCGAACAATTGCCGAAAGTGATTCGTTATGTGTCGGAACTTTTTCCGCTCACGCATTTCTGCCGCGCCTTTCGCCTGGTGAATCTCTACCGCGCCGGGCCGGAATTTTATGCGCCCGATCTGGTCATGCTTTCCGCCGGGGTCCTGATCACTTTCATCGGCGCCGGGTATCTGCTCCGGCGGATAGAGCAATGACGCTACGGCACGAGGCGTGCCGTCTCCAGATGCTTCATGGAGCCGGCCTGCCCCTAGGCCGGTCCGAACTAAAACTTTGCCTTGAACTCGAGGCGCAGGTACGGCGCCGGATCGGTTTTGTAACTGATATCGGCGCGATGGAAATCGAACCGCCGCTGCACCGAGTAGCCGCCGCCGAGATCGATTATGAAGGCGTCGCAGAGCGACCAAATGACCCCGCCTCCGACCCGATAGTCGGAATAATCCACCTCCGCGCCGTTCAGTTTACTGGGCACGATTGTATTGTCGCGGTCCGTGCGGAAAGAACCGCCGTTCAATTGTCCGCCCACCCAAAAATCCAACTTATTGCAGGGCGAATAAATGACCCGCGGCTCGGGCAGGATGGCCATGAACTTCCACTGCTCGTTAGGCAGCCAGATCAAACCGGCCAGCGGGATGACGGGGTATTGCCCGCGCAGAAACGCGGCGTTCGCGCCCACGAAGAAATAGAGCTTGTCCGGCTGCAAAACAAAAATCCGTCCCAGGGTGATTGGCGCGTCGAAGGATGCGCTGGCGAAATTGTTCTCGGTATAGAAGCCGGGCTTCACCTGGATGAAGGCGCCGACGTCGTTGTTGTGCATGTAATCGATGCCGATGACGCCGGCCACGCTCTGCAAATGATCGGGGACAGGCGCGCCGGTGCTGCCGAAATCGAAGCGGTTGTAATCGATCCCGAGATGGAGATAGAGGTGGCCCCTCAGGAGAAAACGGTGCGCGTACGAGAAGGAGTTCCCGATCGCATATTGGTCGCCGAAACTTCCGCGGCGGTGCAGGTCGCTTTCGAAAACATAACTCGACTCGAACTCGACAATATCGCGCGAGACGGCTTGGGGTTTTTCTGCCGCGATCGATTCGACCTCGCCCGGGAGCGATATTGCCCATGACCTGACGGATCCGGAGAAAAGAAGAACGAGAAACAGGAGGCGCGTGGCGTTTTTCATTCGCGAAGATCGTAGCTGAATCGGGGGCCGCGACAAATTGGATTTATCTGAGGATCGATTTTGGTTACAGCTTGCGGCACTTCAAATGAAAAATGCCATCAAACATATCGCGCGGAGCGATCCCCGCTTCGCCGCGCTGATCGCGCGGGCCAGGCCGTTCGATGTCGTCGCGAACAAACTCGTCAGGCCATTCGACGCGCTCGCGGAATCGATCGCCTACCAGCAGTTGAGCGGCAAAGCTGCCGCGACGATTTTCGGCCGCGTTCGGGCCTTGTACCCGAGACGGAAATGGCTCGATCCCGCGCTCATTCTCAAGACTCCCGACGAAACCTTGCGGGCGTGCGGGCTTTCGCGCAGCAAGACGGCAGCGCTGAAAGATCTCGCCGCGAAAACGCTCGATGGCACGGTCCCCTCCGCGCGCGCTCTTTCGCGCATGACCGACGAACAGATCATCGAGCGGCTGACCGCCGTGCGTGGAATCGGGCGATGGACCGTCGAGATGTTGCTGTTGTTCGAACTGGGACGGCTCGACGTTTGGCCCGTGGCCGACTACGGAGTGCTGAAGGGTTTCGCGAAAACGTTCGGCCGAAGGAAACTGCCGACGCCGAAACAGTTTTCGAAGATCGGCGAGAAGTGGCGGCCGTACCGTTCCGTGGCCGCGTGGTATTTCTGGCGCGCACTCGATGCGCCGGAAACGAAAAGCCGCTTCGACTAGCGCTCAAGGCGCACGAAGGTGATTTCAAATGCGTCTTGTGTGGCGGCGACCTCCGCCAGGTGGATTCGATCACGAACTAGTCTGGCTCGCCCTCTCGGTCGGAACGGTCGTGGGGGGCGCGGTTTGGTTGAAGTTGGGTTTGCCGTGGCCCCGGTGCCCTTTTCTCGATGTCACTGGTTTCCCCTGCATGACGTGTGGCGCCACGCGCTGCACGATCGCGATGTTGCACGGAGATTTTTTTGGGGCGTTGCGCTGGAATCCGCTCGCGTTCGTAGCGCTCTGCGGAGTGGCTGTTTTTGATCTTTACGCCATTATTGTCTTGGCGAGCCGTGGTCCGCGCTTGCGGATTGTCGATTGGATGGCGGCGGAAAAAAATGCGACGCGGATCGCAGTGGTCGCGCTAATCGCGTTGAATTGGATTTACCTGCTGAGTCATCGCCTACGGTTCTAAGGCGTACGACGAAGCATGTGTCATCCCGAGGCTGGCGAAGCGCGCCGAGGGACCTCGCATCTGCAAATTCCGCTATCGCGAAACGTAGTGCGTCACCTAACGTATGCGTCTGTTGTATTGCGAAAGCGGCGGAGCGCATGTGGGGTCCCTCGGCGCGCTTCGCCAGCCTCGGGATGACAAGCATCGATCACCGCGCGGGCGCGGGTGTCGGCCGCCCCACATCGTCCTCCGGTGCGCCGCGATGGTTGGCGATGAAAGCGGAGGGATCGATCCAGCCGCGGGTATCCTCCCGGTACCCAGGGCCGATGAAAGGCGTGGTGAACTCGCGCATCTCGAAATGCAGATGCGCCCAATATCTCCCGTCCGCGGTTCCGATCGTCGCGATCGGTTCCCCGCGCCGCACCGTCTGCTTCGGCTCGACCAGGATTTCCTCCAGGTGTGCGTAGTAGGATTGCACGTACTTCCGCTCGCCATTTTCCACGTAGGCATGGAGCACGATAACGACGTTGCCCCAGCCTGGGCCCGCTTCGCGCGCCAGCAGGACGCGGCCGTCGGCGATGGCATGAACCGGATCTCCCAGGTCGCTATTTTCACCGCCGATCCCATTCAGATCGTCACCAAGATGCCGATTTTGGGTGAACGGTTGCGCGTTGTAAGCGAGCGCGCCGTTTTCGCTTCCGATCGGGAAATCGAACCGCGTCGCGGTGGGTAACGACGCCAAAAAAAGCGGCGACGCCATCTCGAACGCCGGATCGATCTTCGCCGGACGCCGCAGTTCCGGAGCAAGTCTGAAAACGAAACCGCCGATCAGCGCGACAAAAAAAATCGCGGCGAGAAGCAGAACCCTTCGCCATGACGTTCTTCCCTTGCTCGGGCTGACCTTCATCTTTACGCTCGCGCGATGCGAATTTTGGTCACGGGCGGTGCAGGATTTATCGGCTCGCACCTGGTCGAGAAGTTACTCGCCACCGGACACGAAGTCTCGATCCTCGACGATTTCAACGATTTTTACGACCCGCAAATCAAGCGGGCGAACATCGAAACGGTAGCGGGCGACGTCGCCATTCACCGCGTCGACTTGCGCGACAGCGCGGCGGTCAATTCGGTTTTCCACCGGGAAAAATTCGATGCCATCGCGCATCTGGCGGCGCGGGCCGGAGTGCGGCCATCCATTCGGCAGCCGCAACTTTATTACGACACGAATGTCGGCGGAACGCTGCATCTCCTGGAAGCGGCGCGGCTCACGGGCATCGAACGATTTATTTTTGCGTCGAGCTCGTCGGTTTACGGCGTTTCCAAAACGGTCCCGTTTTCGGAAAGCCTGCATCTGACCCAGACGATCAGTCCGTACGCCGCCACGAAGATCGCCGGCGAGTTTCTTGGTTCGACCTACTCGCATCTCTACCGGATGCGGGTGGTCGCGCTGCGTTTCTTCACTGTTTACGGGGCGCGACAGAGGCCCGATCTGGCGATCCATCAATTCACGAAGCGGATCAATGCGGGCGAACCGATCGATCAATTCGGCGATGGCACGACCCGCCGCGATTACACTTACATCGACGACATCATTCAGGGCCTAATGGCGGCGTTCGAATATGAGGGACCGCTCTTCGACATTTTTAATCTGGGCGAGAGCGAGACGATCCAGTTGAAAGACCTGATCGCGGCGATTGAAAAGACCTTGGGAAAAGAAGCGATCATCAAGCAGATGCCGGAGCAGCCCGGAGATATGCCGGTAACCTGCGCCGACATTTCGAAGGCGAGGAAACTTTTGAATTACAATCCGACCACGCCCTTGAGCGCAGGTCTGCCGAAGTTCGTCGATTGGTTTCTAAAAACGCGGCGCTAGGCGTTCAACTTGCCAATCGCCTCCGGCGCGGCCATAATTGCCGCAGATGTCGGGAATGTTCTTCGATAATCCGGCCGTTCGCTTTTCACGACGAGACAGCTTGTATCAGACTCGGATGCGGTCCTTCGCATCGCAGTTGTTTCGTTGGGTGACTGGTGCGAACCGCCCTTCCGTTCGAATCGATTCCCGACGCCACGAGGCGGAGTTTCCAGCGGCGACGCAGATTGTTTACCAGCTCCTTTTAGGAGGCCTGTTTGGTTCGCGCGCCCTGGACCGTGCATCTACCGATGCGCTCCGCCCACATAACAATTGGGTAAAACCTGAGGATCAATATGGCATCTCAATCATCGGGGAGAAATGGCCGGCGACCACGCGGCGGCTCCCGCAGAAGGGGCGATTATCGCTCGCGCCACCAAGACGCGCCCACGCGCGCACCGGCGAAGAAATCGTTCTGGGAGAAAATCACGGCGTTTTTTGGCGGCGGGAAACCGGCGCCGAGACCAGTGCAGCAGCGGCCGGTGCGCAGCAACGGTTCGGAACCTTCGCGCACGTCGCGTAAACCTGAGGCAGTTGAAGTCACCACGCCCCGGCTTTACGTCGGGAACCTGTCGTTCGACGCGACGGAGAGCGATTTGTTCGAGCTCTTCAACGGCGTCGGCGCGGTCCAAAACGCCGAAGTGGTGACCTACAAACACAACCAGCGTTCAAAGGGATTCGCCTTTGTCCAAATGCTGACGGTGGACGAAGCGAAGCGGGCCGTGGAGGAATTGCACGACAAGGAATTCCTGGGCCGCAAGCTGGTCGTGAGCGGAGCGAAATCGAGCGAGCATCATTCCGCGAACTGACGATTTGCTCGTTATCAACACCGGGAGACAAGGTGGTTGCCACCGGTCTCCCGGTTTTTTTTGGTGACGCGAAATGAAGCGCGTCTTCTTCATCGTGGGGCCGACTGCGACCGGGAAATCGGAGATCGCGGCGGAGATCGCTTGCCGGCTCGGCACGGAGATTATCAGCGCCGACGCGTTCCAGATTTATCGCGGGCTCGATCTGCTCACGGCGAAACCCGATCAGGCGACGCTAGCGAAGGCATCCCATCATCTGATTGCCGCCGTCCCGCTGAGCGAAGAGATGAACGTGGAAAAATATCGCGCCGCGGCCGAGGTCGCGATTCGAGATATCCATGCGCGCGGAAAACCGGCGATCGTTGTTGGTGGAAGCGGTCTCTACGTCAAAGCGCTCACGCATGGACTGGCCAAGTTGCCGGCGGCAAATAGCGAACTGCGCGAGGAACTGGCGAACGCGACGACCGAGGAATTGTTCGAGCGCTTGCGAGCATTGGATCCGGCGGGCGCCGAACAGATCGACCGCAAAAACAGGCGGCGGCTGATCCGCGCCGTCGAAGTTTGCCTGCTCAGCGGACAACCCTTCTCCGCGCAACGCACGCAGACGGCTGGAGATTCAGGGGGAATTTTCGTGGAGCGAGATCGCGGTGATCTTTATCAACGGATCGATCGCCGGGTGGAGCAAATGTTCGAAGTCGGTGTGATCGAGGAAGTGCGAGCGGTGAGCGACGTCGGCCCCACCGCGGAGAAGACGCTCGGGCTGCGCGAGATTCAAATGCTGCTCGCCGGCGAAATTTCGCAGCCGGAATGCATCGCAAAAATCCAGCAGGCGACCCGGCGCTATGCCAAAAGACAATTGACCTGGTTTCGGCGGCAAAGTAATCTCGAGCCGCTGAACTTATCCTCACACGGCTTCTCCGCGGCCATCGACTCGATCGCGCAAAGCGCTTCTCGCGTTTTCGCAAATGGATGATTGAAGTTCGCCCCCAGAAAACGCAGGAGCGCGCGCTGCTGATCGGGGTCGAGCAGGACGGCGTCTCGAAATGGGAGCTGCGCGATTCGATGGAGGAATTGCGCGAGCTGGCGAACTCCGCGGGCGCGGAAGTGGTCAACACCGTCACGCAGAAACTGCAGAAGCCGACGGCGCCGTATTACATTGGCCGCGGCAAAGCGGAGCTGATCAAGGAATCGTTCCAGCATCAGCACGTGACCTCCGTGATTTTCGATAACGAACTTTCGCCGGCGCAGGGACGCAACCTGGAGAACCTGCTCTCGAGAAAGGTGCTCGATCGCACCCAATTGATTCTCGATATCTTTGCGCAGCGCGCGCGTAGCCGCGAAGGCCGGTTGCAGATCGAGCTCGCGCAGTTGCAATATCTTTTGCCGCGCCTGACCCGGATGTGGAACCACTTGTCGCGCCAGACCGGCGGCATCGGAACACGTGGACCCGGCGAAACGCAACTCGAAGTGGATCGACGCCGGGTGCAGGAACGAATCGGGCGGCTCGAGCGGGAACTCGAAGGCGTGCGCAGAGTTCGCGCGGTGCAACGGCAGGGACGTAAGCGCCATCAATGGCCGGTTGCGGCTGTGGTCGGTTACACCAACGCGGGGAAATCGACGCTGCTGAATTTGCTCACGGGCGCTGCGGTGGCTGCGGAAAACAAACTCTTTGCGACGCTCGATCCGACGACGAGGAATCTGACGCTTCCGAATCGACAGCGCCTTTTGCTTACCGACACGGTCGGATTTTTGCGGAAGCTACCGCACACGTTGATCGAATCGTTCAAGGCGACGCTCGAAGAAGTGAGCGAAGCCGATCTGCTGATTCACGTAGTCGATCTCAGCCATCCGCGAGTGGACGAGCACATCGAAGCGGTGAACAACGTCACCAAGGAACTGGGCGCGTTCGGCAAACAAACGTTGATCGTGTTCAACAAGATCGACGCGGTGGAGAACGACGAATTGGTGGAGATTTATCGGCGAAGATTTCCGCGCAGCGTCGCGATTTCCGCGCGGACGGGCGCCGGCGTCGCTGCGTTGGTGCAGGCGCTGGAGGACGAACTCGTGTCATGGCGGTTGCGGTCGCGCTTTCGCGTGCCGGTGGGCGAGGGCGGGTTAATCGCGGAGATCCATCGTATCGGGCACGTGCTCGAATTGCATTACGAAGACGAGTTCGCGCTGATCGTCGCGCACGTGCCGGCCCAGCTTGAGCAGAAGCTGAGCGCGTTCGCGGTTTAGCGCTATCCCGGCGGCACGAGGGCGTGCCGTCTCCATGGAGGCGGCCTGCCCTCAGGCCGCAGATCAGAAGCGGAAATCGTTGACGCCTGGCACGAGCATCGCGAGATAACTTTATGAAGTGGGCACGGATCAAAGCCCCATTCAGCTTGAAGGATCTGCCAGCGCCGATGCGCAAACTCATCGTGGCGGTTATCGGCGGCACCATCGTATTGATCGGCATCGCGATGATTCTTTTGCCGGGCCCGGCCGTCATCGTGATCCCGGTCGGACTGGGAGTCCTGGCTACTGAATTCGCGTGGGCTCGTCGCCTCGTCCGCCGCACCCGGGTCATGATCGCAAAAGCGCGCGGCCGCCAATCCGGCAAGACGCGTGCGATGGAGAGCGCGACGCGATGACGAACCGGGAGCGCGTCGCTCAATTGGTCAAAGCATTACCGGCCGTCTATCCGGACGCGCATTGCGAGCTCGATTTCCGGACACCGCTCGAACTTCTCGTCGCGACGATTCTATCGGCGCAATGCACTGACAAGCGGGTCAACCTGGTGACGCCGGTGCTCTTCGCGAAGTACCGGACCGCCGCGGATTACGCGAAGGCGGCTCCTGCCACGCTGGAAAAGCAGATTCGTTCGACTGGTTTTTTCCGGAGCAAAACCAAAAGCATCCGTGGCGCCGCTGCGGCGATCGTCGCCGAACATGCGGGCCGCGTTCCCGACACGATGGAACAATTGCACGGACTGCCTGGGGTCGGCCGCAAGACGGCGAACGTCGTTCTCGGGAACGCTTTCGGAAAGGACGAGGGGATCGTGGTCGACACCCATGTCTCGCGGCTTTCCCATCGTCTGCGGCTAACGCGCCAAACCGATGCGGAAAAAATCGAGCAGGACCTTATGAAGCTGGTGCCGCGGCAGCATTGGACGAAATGGAGCCATTGGCTGATCTGGCACGGACGGCGGCGCTGCTTTGCGCGAAAGCCCGATTGCCACTACTGCGAGATTTTTCGGCTTTGCCCGAGCGGGAAACTTTTTATTCGCAGCGGCGAAGCGCGCCCGGCAGAGGCGGCTGATCAAGTCAGCGCGAAGCGGCGCTCTTGAGTTCTTCGACTTCTTTCTTCGCGCCCTGCGCCTTTTTTCGGACCTTCTCGAATTCCGCCTCGAGTTTGATCAATTCGTCATCGGACATTTTTTCGAGGTCGACCAGCTTGTTGCGCGCGGGACCGAGGGCTCGAATCAATTCATCGAGCTTGAGATGGACGGCCTTGGCGTCGCGGTTCTGCGTGTTCTGGATGAGAAAGACCATCAGGAAGGTGACGATGGTGGTGCCGGTGTTGATGATGAGCTGCCAGGTATCGGAATAACCGAACGCGTGACCGGTCATCGCCCATACGACGATGATGAAAAGGGCGAAGACGAAAGCCCAGGCGGTGCCAAGAACTGTCGACGTTTTTCGGGCGAAAACACCGAAGGCGTCGCGAATGCGGCAAAACACAGTCCGATTCTCGCCGCCGTTTTTGGTGCCGTTCTTTTTGCGTCCGTTGGTCCGATGATTCGCCATGCACCCTACCTTCGCGCTTCGGGTCAACGCTGCGCGCATCGAAAGTGGCGTTGCTTTCGGTGGTTCCGCGGCAACGTTTGAGTCTTGGGCACGGCGATTCATCTCAACCTGGATAATGCCTGGCCCGCCGAGGTAGTGCCGTTCGAGACGCGGGATCTTACGCGTTGGGGGCCGCAGCTGCGTTTCTCCGCGCCGTCGCCACTGATCGAGCAATTCTATCGCGAGGCGCCCGACGCGCCTTTCGTTCTCTATGGTTCTGGCGACTTCCATCATCTCACCGCGCTCTGGCTGCGCCGGCTCGCCGAGCCATTCGTGCTCATTTCCTTCGATAATCATCCGGACTGGGATGTGCGGCCTCCGCGCTGGGGTTGTGGCGGATGGGTGAACCGCGCGCTCGAATTTCCGCACGTGAAAAAAATCACCGTCTGGGGTTGCGGAAATTTTGAATGTTGGTGGCCAGGGAAATTTTTCGGCAACCGTCGCGCGGTCCGCGAGGGGAGGCTCGAAGTGCATCCGTGGGCGGATGGCCGTCCGGGCCCGGACCAGAATCGGCGTGGCGCTATCATGCGCGCGAACTGGCAGGAACGTTTCGCGCAATTCGTCCGCGAGCTGGAAGCATCGAATGTTTACGTCACGATCGATCTCGATTGCCTGCGCGCGGAAGATGCCGTGACGAATTGGGAAAGCGGCCGGTTCACCCTGGCGGACATCGCGTGGGCGTTGACGCAATTGCGCTCTTCGCGCGCCCGGATCACAGGCGGCGATATCTGCGGCGCCTTTTCGCCGCCGGTCTATGCGCGATGGAAACAGCGCTTTGCCGCGGGAATGGATCATCCGAAATTGCCGCCGCGGGATTTGGAAGCGGCGAAGAAAATCAATCTTCGCGCGTTCGAAGCGCTCTGGCCGATTCTAGCTCATTGAGACCAGGACGATCCCGGCGCTGATCAACCCCGCGCCGATGAGCAACTGAAGAGTGAGTTTTTCCCGCAGCACGATCGCCCCCGCCACGCTGATGATGATGACGCTCAGACCTTGAAACGGGTAGAGGTAGCTGAGATCGAACCGCTGCAACAATCCGAGCGTCAGAAAAAACGAAATCGTCATCGCCCCGATCCCGGCCACGAGGCAGCCGATAAAACGCGGTCGTGTCAGGCTGGCCTGTGATTCCATCGCTCGCTTCAAAAAAAGCTGGCCGGCCACGAAGGCGACCAGCGAGATCACGATAAAGAGGAACGGCAAAAACTTCACAGCCGTTCCTCCAGGCGCGCGACCGGTTTTGCGACCACGGCCAGACCGATCACGACAAGCGCGATGCCACACCAGCGACGAGGCGAGATCGTTTCGCCCAGGAAAATCCAACAGCCCAGCGGTACGAGCACATCGACCACGCGCGAGAGCGGAAACGCGATCGTAAGCGGAACGTATTTCAAGACGTAGAGCCAGCTCAGGAAACTCGCGATGACGAAAAGAATTCCCCACCAGACGAGCGACGACGCCAGGCTGTTAATTCCGATCCATGACCACGCACTCGCCGGATTCGCAGTCGCCGCCGCGCCGAGTTTTAGAAGCAGCTCGGACACGAACACGCATACAACGCTCAGGGCGAGCTGAAGCCAGGGGTCGCCGAAGCCCGACGGCTTATTTTGCATCGGCATAAAGTTCGTGCGCGTTTCGAAACTTCCGCAGCACCGGATCGTGCCGCGTGGGCTCGAGGAGTTTCACGGCGTGCCGAAAGATCGGGTTCAACCACGAAGAGGTATGCATCACGTAAAGATCGAGCAGGAACAAGTCGCAGCCGAGATGAAGTTTGGGATGGTAGTTCAACGGGCTGCTGCGATAGCGCTCAAGGCCTTGCGCGAGCGACCAACTGATGATGTCGCGGAGCGTGTAGAAGTAAAGATGGAGGTCGAGGGCGACGCGGTAATCGAGCCCGAGATAATCATCGTAGATCGTGCCGTTGTGCACGAGCGCCACGCTGAATGCAATCGCCACGCCGTTTTGTCGCCAGATGAAAAAGCGCGCGCGCTCCGGCATCCGGCGGCCCAGTTCGCACAGGTATTCTTTCGTCAGGCGCTCGAACTTTAGGGGCGAGCGCTCATGCACCTGGAGGTAGAACGGATAAACTTCATCGACGTACGGGGTGAGGTCGGTGACGACTTCGAGCGTGATCGGAGCGGCGGTTGCGACCTTTCGAAATTTCCTCCGGAGATCTTTGCGCGTGGATGCTCCGAGCGTGCTCAGGTAGTGTTCGAAGTCGTCGTAATGAAGCTCTAGCTGCGTCATCGGCATGCTGGGAACACGGGTATAACCGTTCGCCGAAAAGTTGCGGAGCGCGTGGCGGTACTTCGCGGGAAAATCCTTGAAGACGACGAGGGAAGCTTTGGATTGCTGCGCATAGGTTTTAAGAACCGCCTGGAGCGCGTTCGCCACCCACTCCTCATCTTCCGGTGCACAGGCGGAAAGGTCGCCCGCACCCGCCGCGTTGCCGACCATGAGCACACGCATGGTGAGAAAACGCGGGAAACGCTTTCGGATCGCGACCATCGCGCCGCGCAACGCCGGGATTCCTTCCACAAGATTTTGCTGCACAAAAAAAACGGGCTGAATCGCGCACACCTTGCCGTTCTGATCCTCCAAGACCAGGTAATGATGCTCGAACTTGGGCTCGATCGTTTCCTCCACGATCTCGTAATAGCGGTGGTCTTTGGATTTGCCTTCGAAGGAATATTTCCACGCTTCGAGATTCTGCACTTCGGCCAGGGAAAGCACGCGAGCCACGCCGAGAGAAAAGGGAAGCGTCAAGGAGGGGCGGTTTACAAACCGCCCTTCGGCATCGGTAGCGGGAAAAGCGGGCGATTTAGAAATCGCCCCTCCTTGATTATCCATCATTCGCGCTCGCGAACCGATCCGCTCCGGATGTGGACATCGCGCTGCGGGAACGGAATCTCGATGCCGGCTTCGCGAAGTTTTTCCTCGATGGCGAAATTGAGGTCGCTCTTGAATCGGCTGGGGCGATGACTCATCTCGCTGCTCCAGACGACGAGCTCGAAGTCGATCGAGCTTTCCCCAAACTTCGTCAGGAACACGCTCGGCGCCGGATCTTCTAGGACGTGGGAATTCGTTCGCCCGGCGGCGATGAGCGCCTCGCGCACTTTGTTCACGTCGCTTCCGTAGGCGACGCCGATCGGCACCCGAAAACGCACGCGCGGATCGCCGTAGGTCCAGTTCGTGACGGGCGAGTCGATGAACTTCGAGTTCGGCACGATCATCGAGATATTGTCGTTGGTCACGATCACCGTGCTGCGGGCGCGAATTTGCTGCACCTGGCCCACCACGCCCGCCACTTCCACGCGGTCGCCGATCGTGATCGGGCGCTCGGCCAGGATGACAAGGCCGCTGATAAAATTGCTCGCGATATTTTGCAGGCCGAAGCCGATACCCACGCCCACCGCGCCGGCGAAAACCGTCAGCGCGCCGAGATGGATTCCCGTGTTCTCGAGGACGAGAAAGATCCCGATGACCAGGACCAGGTTACTGACGATCTGGGCGATTGCGTACTGGAGGGAACGGTCGAGGCCGCTCTTGACCAGAAAGCGGTTAAACAAAAAGCGCTTCGTGCGCGACGAAAACCAGAAGACGCCGATGAGCAACGCGATGAGGAGAAAGATCTGAAGGAGACTCAGCGACAGGCCAGGCACCGGCGATGTCCAGAGCAATGGAATGCCGGCGGCGTTGATCGCGCTGACCGTGAAAAGAGCGAGGGCCGAAACGCTCAGAATCGTCGTGACGATGGCGATGAAATTGGTGTCGAGCTTGAAACGCGCGAGGAATCGCCGGACGACTTCGCTTTGCAGGCCGCGCGCTACGAGAATGCCCAGCGCGAAGAGCCCCGCGAAAGCCATCAGGCCGAGAAAGGACACATGATGCCCCGCCACAAAAAAGAGTGGTCTCTCGAAAAGGGCGAAGTTCACCGGTTCAGTCTGGGTCGCTGAGAGGGCTCCGCAACCCGAAACCAGCATTGGAGACGGCTCGCCCTCGAGCCGTTCTTATGAGCGGCGGTTCTGCTGTTTCGTTTCCGGCACGAGGGCGTGCCGGCTCCAGACAAAAAAAAACACGGCCGGAGCCGTGTTCTTTTTTGGCAGGGACGCCGTCCCGCATTGGCGAGATCCGCGGTCTTACCCTTTCGAAGCTTTTTCTTCGATGTATTTTACCACGTCGCCCACGGTCTGAAGTTTCTCTGCATCTTCATCCGGGACTTCCACCGAAAATTCCTCTTCGAAAGCCATGACGAGCTCGACGATATCGAGCGAGTCCGCTCCCAAATCTTCGATGAACGACGCCGTTGGTGTGACCTGTTCGGGATTAACGCCGAGCTGCTCGACGATGATGTCCTTGACCTTCTCTTCGATTGTTTTGTCCGTCATAAAAGTTTCTCTGTTTGCGTTGATTAAGGGGGCGCGTCACTGAGCAAGCCCGGCAGGAATGGGAAGTAAATCAATTAGCGATCTTGTCAATCAATTTCAGGCCAAATGGATCGCGCGCAAATGTCCGGCGCAGTTTACTTCGCGTTCGCTTGGGGTAAGAGAGAATGGATGCCGTTCCCGAGCACAGCCGTAGATTTGCTTGACCTGAAAATGCTCCCGGCCTGGGTGAATGAGCCGGCGCGTCCGAATGATTACGCAGATTTTCAGGGCGAGGAAGTCGACTCGCATGAGCGGCGTTCGCCGCGGCCAAATCGCAGCCGCGACCGTGACCGCGATCGTCGCGCTCCGCAATCGCGCGAGCAGCGTCCGCGTCGCCCGCAGCCCGACCGGGACAGCGGTGGCCGCCCGGACCAACACCGTCCCGAGAAACGTGAGAACCGCGAACGCGAAGTGGTCCAGCCGGTGGCCGTCAGTGTCCGGTTTCTGCCGCACCAGCCGGCCTTCCACAGCGTCATCGCCCAGATCAAATCCGGATCGGTGGCCTACTCGGTCTTCGCACTGGCCCGGCTTTTTCTCGAAAAGCCGGAGCGTTACGGCGTGCGCCTGACGGCGGCGGAAGGGGCGCTCTTGCACCAACTCGGGGAGAACGGGCCGGTCGCTTCCGATCGTCGTCTTCTGGAGAGCGGCGCCTTTGCCAGCGCCCGCGACGATTTCTACACGGTCGAGGTGACGCAAACCGATCCGCTGAAGGGAAATTTCAGCAACGTCGCGCGTTGCCGGCTCAGCGGGACATTGCTTGGCCCGACCAATCATCACAATTACCAGCCGCAACTGCGGAATCTCTACGAAGCGCGCTTTAGCCGCCGGATGAGTTTTGCGGATTACCAGAGGCAGATCGAGATCGTGAGCGACCCGGCAGTAGTGGAACAATGGAAAGAGCAGGCGCGGAGCATCACTACTTTTGTGGCGAAGAACGTCGACCCGCCGCTCACTTTTCCGAACGCCGCGGAGGCCGAGCGCCATTTTCGGCAGACGCATCTTCCCGGTTTGTTGCGCAGCGCGAACGAGCTGACGATCAGCGGCGTGGTAAGCCGGCAATTGCCGGATCGCGCTTTAGGCCGTGCGATCGAAGACGCCTGGTCGCAGGAAACGCGATCTCCGTC
>JBEEHU010000076.1:0-28646 GCA_041167565.1 Verrucomicrobiota bacterium
CGCCAGCCCCCCGTGGAACGCCGCAAATCGAAGTTACCTTCGACACTGACGCGAACGGCATCCTGCACGTCTCAGCGAAAGACCTCGGCACCGGCAAGGAGCAAAAAATCTCCATCACCGGCAGCTCAGGCTTGAGCAAGGAAGAAATCGAAAAGATGCAGCGCGACGCCGAAACCCACGCCGAGGAAGACAAGAAGGCAAAGGAAGCAATCGAGATCAAGAACAACGCCGACACCCTGGCCTATCAAAGCGAGAAGCAGTTGAAGGATCTCGGTGACAAGATTCCGGAGGACAAACGGAAGCAGGTAGAAGACGCGACCAAGGCCGTTCGCGAAGCGATCGAGAAAGACGATACCGACGCGATGAAGAAGACCTACGACGACTTGCAGAACAAGTTCCAGGAAGTCAGCGCCGATCTTTACAAGCAAGCCGCCGCCAGTGCCGGACCTGCCCCAGGTCCTGAAGGCGGCGATGCCGGCCCCGGTGCTCGTCCCCAAGACGAAGGTCCCCGGAAAGACCAGGGCGACGTCGTCGACGCCGAGTTCGAAGTCGTGGACGAAGACAAGAAGAAGTAATTTAACAATTTGCCGGCAGTAGTTAAGGGAGAACTTGACGACTACCGGCATTAACCAACCAAAGCAGAAGAAGGAGTAACTAACACATGGCAATTAACGTAAGACCTCTCGGAGATCGCGTGCTCGTACAGCCGATCGAAGAGAAAGAAACCAAAAAGGGCGGCATTATCATCCCCGATACCGCCAAGGAAAAGCCGCAAGAGGGGCAGGTCGTCGCTCTCGGCACCGGCAAAGTGAACGAAGAGGGCAAGAAGGTCGAGTTCACGGTGAAAAAAGGCGACAAGGTGCTCATCTCGAAATATGGCGGCACCGAAATCAAAGTGGACGGCGAGTCCTATTTGATCATGCGCGAGGATGACATCCTCGGCATTATCGGCTAACACCGGCCACCGGATGAAGAAGCAGGAATCAATCTGGAAGCCAGGAAACCAGGAAGAGATGTCTAGTAAGACAGCTTCTTTGTTTTCTGCCTTATCCTGGGTTCCTGGTTTCCAGATTCAGCCCAATAACATTTAACCAATAACTAAGAACTAAAAAACTATGGCAGCTAAACAATTACAATTTGATGAGAACGCGCGGCATGCGCTTCTCCGCGGCGTCGAGAAACTCTCGCGCGCTGTGAAAGCGACGCTCGGACCGAGCGGACGCAACGTCATCCTCGACAAGAAATTCGGCAGCCCGACGATCACCAAGGATGGTGTGACCGTGGCCAAGGAGATCGAGCTCGAAGATCCTTATGAAAACATGGGCGCCCAGCTCGTGCGCGAAGTCGCCTCCAAGACTTCCGACATCGCTGGTGACGGCACCACCACCGCGACCGTGCTCGCTGAGTCCATCTACAAAGAAGGTCTCCGCAACGTGACGGCCGGCGCTAACCCAACCTCGCTCCAGCGCGGCATCAACAAGGCTGTGGAAGCCGTTGTCGCCGAGCTCGCGAAGATCTCCAAGAAGGTCAGCGACCGCACGGAGATCGCGCAGGTCGCGACCGTCTCTGCTAACTGGGACCGCACGATCGGCGAGATCATCGCCGACGCGATGGACAAGGTGGGCAAGGACGGAACGATCACGGTGGAAGAAGCCAAGTCGATCGAAACCAGCCTCGACGTGGTCGAAGGCATGCAGTTCGACAAGGGCTATCTCTCTCCTTACTTCGTGACTAACGCGGAAGCGATGGAAGCGATCCTCGATAACCCTTACATCCTCATCCACGAGAAGAAAATCTCGAGCTTGAAGGACATGCTGCCGCTGCTCGAGAAAGTAGCGAAAGCCGGACGTCCGCTCCTCATCATTGCGGAAGACGTGGAAGGCGAAGCGCTCGCGACCCTGGTCGTGAACAAGCTGCGCGGCACGTTGCAAGTGGCGGCTGTGAAGGCCCCGGGATTCGGCGATCGTCGCAAGGCGATGCTGGAAGACCTGGCGGTGTTGACCGGCGGTCAGTGCATCACCGAAGACCTCGGTATCAAACTCGAGAACGTAAAGCTCGAAGAATTAGGCCGTGCTAAACGGGTCACGATTGACAAGGAGAACACCACTGTGGTGGAAGGCGAAGGCAAGCAGGCCGACATCCAGGGTCGCGTGAGCCAGATCCGTCGTCAGATCGAAGAGACGACCTCCGATTACGATCGAGAGAAGCTCCAGGAGCGTCTCGCCAAGTTGGCCGGCGGCGTTGCCGTCATCAATGTAGGCGCGGCGACCGAAACCGAGATGAAAGAGAAGAAGGCGCGCGTGGAAGACGCGTTGCATGCGACTCGCGCCGCGGTGGAAGAAGGCATCGTCCCTGGTGGCGGTGTGGCTTTCATTCGCGCGCAGAAGGCGCTGGATAAGCTGGAACTCGAAGGCGACGAAAAAGTCGGTGCGGCCATCATTCGCCGCGCGATCGAAGAGCCGCTTCGCACTCTGGCCGACAACGCGGGCCAGGAAGGCGCGCTCATCGTGCAGGAAGTGAAGAAGCGCAAGGGCAACGAAGGCTACAATGTGGCCACGGGCGAATACGAAGACCTGGTGAAAGCCGGCGTCGTCGATCCGACCAAGGTGACTCGGAGCGCGTTGCAAAACGCCGCTTCGATCTCCGGCCTGTTGCTCACGACCGAAGCCATCATCACCGAAATGCCTGAAAAGGAAAAGGGCGGCGGGATGCCTCCTGGCATGGGTGGTGGAATGGGCGGCGGCATGGGCGGCATGGACTACTAAGTCGAGCAGCTAGTCGCTAGCTAAAGCAATTAACAGCAGCCGGGCTCGCAAGGGCCCGGCTGTTTTGCTGTCTGTGGTTCGCCGGCCCGAGCAAGGTCGACAAATCTCTTGCCTCGAAGGATGCGCGATTCAGACACCCAGTCCCGGACCTTCGCTTACGCTTCGCCGCGCCTTATTCCATCGTGCCTGGGGCACTGTCGACCTCAGGGACCGGCTCGGTTTCATGGAGGCGGCCGTAATCGACGGTGAGGCGGCCGCCTTCCAGCTCAGTGTAGACATCGACGAAGCGCTCACCGAAGCGGACGTCCTCCCAACCGTAGTCCTGTGCGCTTTGCACGGACGCGGCCATGACAAGCTCGAGCGAGAGGGTGGAAGCAATGAAGAAGGCGTCCTCTTTTTCCAAGGTTTCCGGAGTGACTCCGAACATCGGACTTTGTTCGTCGATGGTGTGGCGGATGATTAGGGCGGCCGGGAAACTGATCATCCGGTCGGGGTAGACTTTCAATTCGTGGAAGCGCCGGATGTCTTCGCCTTCCAGAACGCGCTCGTCACGGGAGTAAGAAATCCGGAACTCGGCCTCCGCCATGCTGGTGTGGCGGAGATTAGCTACCCGAAACATCAGGCTAAGCCGACCGTCGTGAGGGGCGATCACAATGCAGTTACTGAAGACAATCCGCGCGGTCGGACGGGCAAAGCGAACGAAGATCAGACCGGTGATGACAGCGATCCAAATCATGCCGAGAAAGATTTCGATCGTGACAATAATGTGGCCGTAAACGGTCGTGGGATAGTTGTGTCCGTACCCGACGGTGGCCAAGGTTTCGACGCTAAAGAAAAAAGCTTGAGGGAACGAACCGGGCGTCATCTCGGCGATGCAACTGCCGCCGAGCGCATACAGGGTGGCGAAAAGAAGGTTAATGATGATGTAGCTGCCAACGAGGAAAAGCGCGAAGCGCGGCCAGCTAAGTGACAGGACCCAGTGATAACTATCGCGCCAACCGCTCACCGCGGCATTGATCTTTAGAAACTCGGTGCGGCCGGCGCGGGTCGAGATGGGGCGATGAGGCCGGTGCTTCATTGGAGGGCCGAGCTCTGCGAGGCCGGAATGGGATAGATCGACGAAGGCGTCGCGGAGCTCCGCCCTCCCTTATCACCGTTCATGGCTTCCCGCCGAAGGTAACGTGGTCGTCGAGATCAACCAGGTCGAACCAAGTCTTTATGTCTTCGCGGGTGGTGGCGAACTTGCCGACATACTCGGTGAAGAGTTGGAGCGTCTCGATGTCCCCGTCCGGACCGCGGCGTTGCATGAAATCGCTCCATTGCTCGATCTCCCACGCGGAGCGTTTGAGTTTCGCGTTCGCGTTGATCCATTCCAGGATTTCGCCGTCGCCTTTGCCGGTGGCCAATTGTTCGAGAAGCGCGGCGACATCAAGGCCGAGAAAGTTAATGATGTGTTGATCGACCGGGGCGTCGTAGATGAACTCGCCGTTGGTGCCGGCGATCGTGGCGCGGCCTTTGTCGAGCATGCGCGGCAGAATGGCGTAACCGCCGAGGCGGCACCGCGGACTGCGAGGCGGACGTTGGGTGAGATCGGGCGCGGAGATTTTCGGAGAGTCGGGCATGATCAGTCGATTATTGACGGCCGCGACGAGAGGTCAAAGATTTTGCTTCTGTTTCGCTTCGCATCCAGCATACGCTCCATCCGTCGATGAAATCTGTTTCGCGCAATTCGCCGACATGAACCGCGCATTCGATCAGCGCCAGGTCATCTAAACCGGCATATCCATTTAGCAGCGCGTTCGCCAAATTTTATGAAATACGACGTTTCCGCATTGATGACTGAGGTCAAAGCCAAGAACCCGGGCGAACCGGAGTTTCATCAGGCAGTCCAGGAAGTGGTCGAATCCCTGACGCTCGTGCTCGATCAGCATCCGGAATATCGGAAAGCGAAAATCATCGAGCGAATCATCGAGCCGGAGCGCGTGATCATGTTTCGGGTGCCGTGGCAGGACGATCAAGGCGAGCTGCATGTGAACCGCGGATTCCGCATCCAGATGAACAGCGCGATTGGACCCTACAAAGGAGGGCTGCGTTTTCATCCTTCCGTTAACCTGGGTATCCTGAAGTTCCTGGCCTTCGAGCAGGTATTCAAGAACGCGCTCACTACCTTACCGATGGGCGGCGGCAAAGGCGGGGCCGACTTCGATCCGAAAGGAAAGAGCGACAGCGAAGTGATGCGTTTCTGCCAGGCCTTCATGTGCGAGCTGTTCCGTCACATCGGACCAGATACCGACGTCCCGGCTGGAGACATCGGCGTTGGCGCGCGCGAGATCGGATTTCTGTTTGGGATGTACAAGCGGCTCAGGAACGAGTTTAGCGGTGTGATTACCGGCAAAGGCCTCACCTGGGGCGGATCGGTTATTCGCCCGGAAGCGACGGGTTACGGCGCGGTTTACTTCGCGGCCGAAATGCTTAAAACGCGCAAGGAAGAATTGAAAGGCAAGACCTGTCTGGTTTCGGGTAGCGGCAACGTCGCCCAATACACGGTCGATAAACTTATCTCGTTAGGCGCAAAGGCGGTCACGCTCTCGGATTCCACCGGTTATATCTATGACGAAACCGGCATTGACCGGGACAAGCTCGCGTTCGTCATGGACTTGAAGAACAACCGCCGCGGCCGCATCGGCGAGTATTCCGATAAATTCAAAGGAGCGACGTTTACCCCGGTTGATCCGGCGCTCGATCACAACCCGCTTTGGAATCACAAAGCCGAATGCGCGTTCCCGAGCGCGACGCAGAACGAGATCAACGGCAAGGACGCGGCGAACCTTCTCCGGAACGGAATCTATGTGGTCTCGGAAGGCGCGAACATGCCCACGACGATCGATGGCGTGAATCAGTTCCTCGCGGCGAAGATCCTTTTTGGTCCGGGCAAGGCGGCGAATGCCGGCGGCGTGGCCACCTCCGGATTAGAGATGGCCCAAAACAGCATGCGGATCTCATGGACGCGCGAAGAAGTGGACGGGCGTCTCTTCAACATCATGAAGACGATCCACGAAGTCTGCCATCGCACGGCCGAGAAATACGGTACGCCGGGCAATTACGTGAACGGCGCAAACATCGCCGGCTTCCTCAAGGTCGCGAACGCGATGATGGATCAGGGGCTGGTGTAGGTTTTCCCCTGTAGCGGCGGTCTATGACCGTCGACCAGCGCAGTCGAATCCGTTCGGCGGTCATAGACCGCTGCTACAGTTACTTGGAGCTAAACCTAAGCGCCTGATGCAAACGCGCCGGTAACTGAGGCAAGTTTCGCCGTTCGATGAGGAAGGTAATGACGCCTGCCAGTTCCTTGTAGATGTAGTTCTTGTTCACGGCCCCCTGGAGATATTGTTCGCCGCTGCTACCTCCAGTGCCGATCCTTGTGCCAATCATTCGCCGGACCATTTGCAGATGGCGATAACGGAAGTTAGCAAGTTGCTCGTCGATCTCGATCAAGGCATTGAGAAGCGCGAAGGGGAGACGAAAGAGCGGCTCATCGCGATAGAGCATGATGAAGAGGGCCGCTCGCAGCGCGGCTGGAGAAAAATCGCCGGCGCCAGTCCTGAAAAATATTTCGTCGAACTTTCCGAGGAGATCGGCTCGTTCATCGCGCTCCGAAAGGCTCGCTTCGTAGAGCTTCCGGTAGCGAGTCCAGAACTTCGGTGTGTGGGCGTCAGTCGATCCAGCCTCTTCGCCGTCCCATCCTTGCCAGAAAGAGTCGTCAAAGAAAGGCATGCGCCGCAGCCATTGTTCAACCAATTGGAGGAGCGAAGTGGTTTTCTCGGCCTCGACAATCGTGTTGTAATCCGCGGGATTAAATCCGCCGACCTCGGTGTGCTTGTAGTAGTCGGGCCGGAACCGATTCTCCATTCGCAATCCCAGAGTCGCTTCAATCTGGCGGAATTGAGTGCTTTGAAAACCGGAAGCGCCTTCGAGGGAAGAACGGAAATCGAGGAAGTCGAGAGGCGTCATCGTTTCCAAGACGTCCACCTGATGGTTCAGCAGCTTCCAGATCTCGACGATCCGCTTCAGTCGATGCACGACGACATTCATGTCGGGTCCATCGTCATCCGCCGATGGTTTTTTAAGGACTTCGCAGCAGGCATTCAGCTCGTGCAGAATCTGTTTGAACCAAAGCTCGTAGGTTTGATGGATGATGATGAAGAGCATCTCATCGTGCGCGTGGAGTTTTCCTTCCTGGAGACTGAGAGGAGTCTGCAAGCCCAGGAGCTTATCGACGGCGAGGTAACTCCCGTAGTAGGCCGGCTCGTTGTCGCTTTTGAACGGGCACTCCATCGCGAGAGTCTCGCGAAAGCAGTGGCGAGTGACAAGTGACAAGTGACAAGTGACGAGAGGAGGACAGCGAGGTTTGCGACGGAGCCAGAACTGCGGTTAAGTCGCAATGATGAAGACGTACCCGAAAAGCCCGACGGAAATGACAGCCGGCATGATGTATTTCCCCCGGATGCTCGACAAGATCCGGCTCCACGCTCGCGGTGAACTGCCGGAGGATTATCACACGAATCTTGGCAGAGCGAGAACGGCCGATGGCGCGTGCGCGAATTTTCTGCGGATAAACTACAACGTCTTATGCCAGCGGGTGCTGAAAGGCGGGACCGACGACGAGATTCTGGAATGGTGTTATCAAAACGGGCGCCGGCTAAATGCGGGCGATCTCACGGTTTGGAACTGTTTCATCTCGAAGTTGGGATGGAATGATTTCGCCACGCCATTGCTCGAGGAGGAAAAGGAAAAATCCGGAATCGCCCATCGAACCGACATCACCACCATCCCGGAGCTAATCGATCTCGACGAAAAGCGGAGAGACTAATCCTGCGACTGGGAGCTTGTTTGCTCCTGCTGCTCGAGATGTCTCTTTGCTTGAGTAGACTTATACGGACTAACAGCGATCGGCCCGCCATCCAAACAAAACCGAACCATGAAGCTCTCACTGGAAGGCGTCAGCAAACTTTACTCCGGCAAGGTTTGGGGCTTGAAGGATTTCAGCCTCGACGTTGAGCCGGGAATTCTCGGGTTACTCGGACCAAATGGCGCGGGGAAATCGACCCTCATGCGCATTCTGGCCACAATCACGAAGCCGACCAGCGGTAAGGTGACTTGGAATGGAGCTGATCTTGTCCGATCGCCTAACTCGGTGCGCGCCGTGCTCGGTTATCTGCCGCAGGATTTCGGCGTCTACCCAAATCTGAACGCGATTGAGTTCCTCGAATATCTGGCGGCGGCTAAAGGTCTCGACCGAAAAACGGCGCGCCAACGAATCCAGGAATTGCTGGCTGTGGTCAACCTGATCGACGCCCGGAAACGGCCGCTGGGCAGTTTCTCTGGAGGGATGCGACAACGAGTCGGCATTGCCCAGGCGCTTTTGAACGATCCCGAGCTTCTGATTGTGGACGAGCCAACGGCCGGCCTCGATCCGGAAGAGCGAGTGCGTTTCCGGAATCTCCTCTCGGAATTATCCGGCGCTCGCATCGTGATTCTCTCGACCCACATCGTGTCGGACGTGGAAGCATGCGCAACCAAGATTGCGCTCATCGCGCGTGGGCAGCTCGTGACTTGTGCCGCGCCCGAGGAATTGCTGCGGTCGGTTGAAGGTAAAGTCTGGGAAAGGATCATCCCGAGCGCCGAGTTGCCGGCGTTACGTCAGCAATACCTGACCAGCAGCACAATGCATCGAAGTGATGGCGTGCATTTGCGAATTGTCTCTGAAGCTGCGCCCGGCCCCGGCGCCTTGCCTCAATCGGCCACACTCGAGGATGCCTACCTTTATTGGATCTCGCGCCAGAAGGAGCAATGAAAAGCCTGCGATCGCTCTACCACCTGGCCCGCGCCGATTTCCTCCAGCGAACGCGCAGCTACGGCTTCCTTATCACTCTTGTCCTAACTCTTTATGTCGCCTACTTCTTCGTTCCGCCCAACCATTCTTCCTATGCGACCATGCAGATCGCGGGACATCGCGGTCTCTATAATTCGGCTTATCTAGGCAGTCTCATGGCGCTCCTGATCGCGCCTTTCCTGTCCCTCGGCGGCTTCTATCTGGTGAAGAACGCGATCGGTCGCGACATCCAGACAGGCGTAGGCCAAATCCTCGCCGCGACCACCTTAAGCAAGCCGCTTTATACGATCGGCAAAACGATCAGTAATTTCACGGTACTGGCCGCGATGGTTGGCATCATGGGCATCGCGGCTGGCGTGATGCAATTCGTGCGTCATGAGGATCTGGCCCTCAACATCCCGCAGCTCCTGGCACCGCTTGTTTTTATCGCGTTGCCCGTGATGACGGTGGTAGGCGCGGTTGCCGTTTTGTTTGAAGCGGTCCCGTGGTTGCGCGGCGGGTTCGGTAACGTCGTTTACTTCTTTCTCTGGATCGTGGCCATGAGCATGCGCCTGGGCCGCACCGACGATCCGCATTTCGCATCCAATGACCTTTTCGGGATGGGAATCGTGGTCCCTTCCATTTCCGCAGCGTGTGAAGCGGCTTTTCCGGGATCGACGACTGCCGGGAGATTTAGCATGGGTATCAACTTTAAGTCAGGCGGAAAATTCTGGGATTTGGATACATTCCGCTGGGAAGGGTTGCAGTGGACCGGAGAGATTATTTTCAGCCGATTGCAATGGGTGGCGTTAAGTCTGGGTCTCGCGTTACTAGCCGCTCTTTTCTTTCGCCGTTTCGATACCGCAAAGGAGAGATCGAAGCGATCAGGCAAGCCCGGCAAAGAAATTGCCCAATTGGAAGCTGCGCCGATCGCAATACCTGAGGCGCAAGTGCGTGCGCCCGTCGCACTGCATCCGATCTCGAAGCGACGCCGCTTCAGTTTTCTCTTCATGGTTGTGGCGGAACTGCGGCTGGCGCTTCATGGGATCACCTTGTGGTGGTATTTGGTCGCCGCCGGGTTGTTTGCCGCCTGCCTGTTTACTCCGCTTCCCATCTCACGCGGTTTTCTGGTCGCGGCCTGGATCTGGCCTCTTCTGATCTGGAGCGCGATGGGCACTCGCGAACGGCGATTACGCACCGACCAAATCGTTTTCTCCACCGCGCATCCTTTGCGCCGGCAATTGCCGGCTTGCTGGTTGGCCGGTGTCATCATTGCCGTCGCAACTGGCGGCGGGACCGGGCTGCGGTTGCTTCTGGCGGGAGATCAGCTCGGCCTCCTGGCTTGGACGGCCGGCGCGCTCTTCATCCCGACAATGGCGCTCGCGCTCGGAGTTTGGAGCGGCAGCAGCAAATTGTTCGAGGTGCTTTACCTTTTACTTTGGTATCTCGGACCGGCGAATCATTTGGGGGACATCGATTTCATGGGCGCCATGGGACCGCTCCTGCCGCCCCGCACGCCGATCGTATTCCTCATGGTCACGGCGGTTTTGGCGGTGGTCGCGGTGACCGGCCGGAGACGGCAGCTTACCAATTAGATTCGCTCCCGCTCCGTGATCGAATGCGGGCTACTCGCGAATCGGGAAGTCTTTTCGCGCCTTCAAATCCGATATGTTATCGGCGTCAAGTTTGCTCCATTAGGGGAAATGAGATCAGAACGGGAGGCCAATTGAAGATGGCGGTTGTTTCAAAGGGAAATGTGCGAAGGGTCGCCGTCGTGGCGATGGCGGTCCTGTTTGGCGTGAGCTCACCGCTGCTTTACGGCGCGACCCTGCCAGCCGGTTTTGTTGAAGCGCAATTCGGAAGCAACGTCGGCACTTCTCCCACAGCCATGGCCTTCGCTCCGGATGGCCGGCTCTTTGTTTGCCGGCAAGGAGGGCAATTGCGCGTCATCAAGAACGGAACGTTACTGGCAACTCCCTTTATCACGCTGAGTGTCGACTCTGCCGGCGAACGCGGGCTGCTCGGGATAGCCTTTGATCCTAACTTCAGCGCGAATCAGTTCGTTTACCTTTACTATACCACCAGCGCGTCACCGATCCACAATCGCATCAGCCGCTTCACTGCGAACGGCGATGTGGCTCTGGCGGGAAGTGAGGTTGTCCTGGTCGATCTGGATAATCTCAGCAGCGCTCAGAACCACAATGGAGGTGGCATTCACTTCGGCCCCGACGGCAAGCTTTACGCGGGCGTAGGCGAAAACGCGAATTCAGCGAACGCCCAGACCTTGAGCAACCGCCTGGGCAAAATCCTGCGCCTCAACTCGGATGGGACAATCCCAGCGGACAACCCCTTCTTCAACACGGCGACCGGCGCTAACCGCGCGATCTGGGCGCTGGGATTACGCAACCCTTACACATTTGGTTTCCAACCCGGAACCGGTCGCATGTTTATCAATGACGTCGGCCAGAGTGCCTGGGAGGAAATCGACGATGGCATTGCCGGATCAAACTACGGGTGGCCCGCTTGCGAAGGGGCCTGTGCCCAGCCGAACGCGAACTTCCGCGATCCGCTCTTTCAATACGGTCACACCACCAGCGCCACCACCGGATGCGCCATCGTGGGCGCCGCCTTTTACAACCCGGCGGTCAACCAATTTCCGGCGAGCTATCTCGGGAAATACTTTTTTGCCGACCTATGCAGCGGTTGGATCCGCTTGTTCGATCCTTCTACGCGAACCGCCAGTGCTTTCGCGACCAGCATCTCCAGTCCGGTGGACCTGCAAGTCGGTCCTGACGGCTGCCTCTATTATCTTGCCCAGGGCAATGGCGGACAGGTCTTCCGAGTCAGCGCGGTAGCTTCACAGCCGTTGAACATTTCGGTGCGGTCGCGCGTCGGCACTGGCAACGATGTAATGATCAGCGGCTTTATTAGCACTGCCGGCTCGTCCAAGAAGGTGATCATTCGCGCTCTTGGCCCTTCCTTGCAGTCGGCCAACGTTCCCGATCCGCTCGCTGATCCGGTCCTGGAATTGCACGCCGGCGATGGCTCGCTCATTACCATGAACAACGACTGGAAGGATAACACGCCGGCGCAGCAGCAGGACATTATCAACAACCATCTGGCGCCGCCGAATGATTCCGAATCCGCCATCGTCATTACCCTTCAGCCGGGTAACTACACGGCGATCGTCAAGGGGCGGGTTGACATGAGCGGGGTCGGTCTTCTCGAAGTCTATGATCTGGATGCGACGGCCGCGTCACGGCTCGCCAATATCAGCGGACGCGCTTCGGTCCAGACCGGTGGCAACCAGTTATTTGCGGGCTTCATCGTTGGCAACAACATCGGCGCCGCCAAGGTCGTCGTGCGCGGATTGGGACCTTCCCTTGTGGGGGCGGGCGTAACCACTCCGTTATCCGATCCGACCCTCGAGCTGCATGATAACAACGGCGCGTTGTTGCTGAGCAACGATAACTGGCAGGATGATCCAAATCAGGCCGCGCAACTCACGGCCAGCGGATTGGCGCCGACGAATTTCCGGGAATCGGCGATCCTAACCAGCCTGGTGCCAGGAATGTATTCGGCGATTGTCGGCGAGAAAACCGGCGGGACCGGCATTGGCCTCATCGAAGTTTATAATCTGCCGTAGCCTTGTACGGGCGGTTTATGACCGCCGGATCTCATAAGTTCGACCCTTTCGGCGGTCATAGACCGCCGCTACAGGAGACCATCGCGCGGCTCTTGCCAAGGCGTCGCCAATCGGTTGGAGTAAGCGCCTTGAATCCCACCGCTCAGGAACCTTCGTTCGCGCGCCGGCTTGGCGCGTTCGACGCGACCATGATCGTCATGGGCGGAATCATTGGCGCCGGAATTTTCGTCAATCCCTCGGTCGTCGCGCGGCAGGTGCACACGCCGATGCTGGTCCTCGGCGCGTGGTTGATCGGTGGCGTGATCGCACTGATCGGCGCCTTTGTTTATGCGGAGCTCGCCGTGCTCCGGCCGCGAGTAGGCGGACAGTATGCCTACCTTCGGGACGCCTATCATCCCGTCGTCGCATTCTTATACGGATGGACCTTGTTGCTCGTTGTCCAAACGGGCGGGATGGCGGGCGCGGCAATCATCTTCGGCCGATACTTTCGCGAGCTATCGGGCATTCCCATTCCCGAGCAGGTTATCGCGGCGCTGGCGTTGGGCATTCTAACTGTAATCAACTGCCTGGGTATCCGTGCCGGCAGCAATGTTCAAAGCGCCCTAATGCTGACGAAGCTCGGTGCGATTGTTTTGCTGATCGGGGCCGGCTGGATCCTGGTCGGCCCGGCAGCTCCCAGCCTAACGACAAGTGCCGCGGTTGGTTCCAATGGAGCAACCGGCGCGTGGAAAGGTCTGGCGGCAGCGATGGTGCCGGTGCTCTTCGCGTACGGCGGCTGGCAGACCGCTACCTTCGTCAGCGGCGAGATGCGCGATCCAAAGCGGGACTTGCCCAGGGGCCTCTTCATCGGGGTGATTGGCGTGATTATCGTTTACCTGCTTGTGACCTATGTTTGTTTGCGCGCGCTCGGCGTGGCGGGACTGGCGAATACCACTACCCCGGCTTCCGAAGTGATGCGCCAGGCGTTGGGCTCGCGCGGCGCGAAGATCATTGCCTGCGGAATCGCCATCTCGACGGTCGGTTTCCTCAGCCAGAGCATTCTGACAGCGCCTCGCGTTTACTACGCGATGGCCCGCGACGGCGTCTTCTTCAAAGCGGTCGGACAACTAAATCCGCGAACGCGGGTTCCGGTCATTGCGATCGTGCTTCAAGGCGTCTGGGCTGCTGTCGTAGCGATGACGGGAAGGTACGAGCAAATCCTTAACTACGTCGTCACGATCGATGTTCTTTTCTTTGGCTTAACGGGCGCATCGCTCCTCGTCTTCCGCGCCCGGGCCCGCCGAGAGAAAACGGAAGAGCAAGAGGGCGCATTGGTCCGGGTCCCGTGGCATCCGTTCACGACCTGCGTGTTCGTCCTGGCCTGTTGGGGCGTGGCCATCAGCACGCTGGTGCGCTTTCCGCAAAACGCCGGAATCGGCGTCGTCATTCTTGGGATCGGCGTTCTCGTGTATCGCTTCTGGGCTGCTCCGTCTTCGCAGGCGCAATAAAAAAAAACGGCGGCGACCCTGCGATCGCCGCCGCCTGTTTCTCTTAAGCAGACAGAGTTACTTGTTCTTGGCGTCGTGCATTTCCTGCATCGCCTTGCGCATGTCTTCGTGCGCCTTCTTCATCGCATCGAATTTTCCCTGTTGCTGCGGCGTGAGCAACGGGCGGATCTGCGCGCCGGCGCCCTCCAGGAGTGCGTGCATCTTTTGCATCGCTTCCTCATGAATGGCCTTCATCTGCGGCTTCATCTGGTCCACGATCGGTTGCACTTTGGCCTTTTGATCGTCGGTGAGATTGAGGTCCTTGCTCAAATGCTCGAGCGGGTTCCCCATCATGTGGTCCGGCCCCGGTCCGTGATGTTCGTGTTTCGGTCCGTGCTCGCCTGGTTCCTTCGCTTGAAGGTAAACGAGACCGCCGAGCGAAAGCGCCACGGCAGCCATGAGTGTCATAAGTTTTCGTGTCATTGTTTGGTTTGTTTCTTGTTTTTGGCGCAATCAGAGCGCCTCTTTCAGGAATGGATGACTCGCCCGTGCGCCTCACGGTTACAAATTTGTTCCGTCAATTTTTCGGCGACGCAAAAACTCCTCAATCTTTTGTAACCTGGTGGCCTGCGGCGCTGTCTTCCTCAACAGCGTGGACTGGGTTCGCTTTACATGGCTGCTGATGGCGTCTCACGGGAGTTGGTGGCGGCGGTGCTGCAACAGGACGATGAGGCGGCCCGCGAACTGGTGCGACGCCTCTATCCGTTGGTGGCGAAACTGGTGTGCGCGCATCGCCCGGCCCGAAGTGCCGAGGAGGATCTTTGCCAGATGATATTCATCAAAGTCATGCAGAAGCTCTCCCAGTTTTCATGGAAAGCGCCGCTCGAACATTGGGTTTCGCGCATCGCCATCAACACCTGCATCAACCAGATCCAGGCGGAGAAAGCGCGGCCGGAATTACGGGAAGCGGATCTGAGCGAAGAGCAGGTCGCCGTGATCCAGAACCTGGCCGCGACGAGCGATGAGCTGGCGCCCGATCATAGTTTTGCGTCTCGGCAGTTAGTCGAGCATCTTATGAAGGCGCTAAAGCCAGCTGACCGGCTCGTGATCGATCTACTTTATTTGCAACAGCGTTCCGTGGCGGAGATCCAGAAGATCACCGGCTGGAGTGGCGCACTCGTGAAAGTGCGCGCGTTTCGGGCCCGACAAAAAATGAAGAAGCGAATGTCGATGATCTCGGCGAAGGAGAACGCATGAAGCCGGCTGATTTGGATCGTCTTCTGCGCTCGGCTTCGAAGGCTGCCGAAGAGCCGGCGCTCGAAGCCCCGTTCGGGTTCGAAACGCGGGTGCTCGCCTCGTGGCGCGCGCGGCACGAGGGCTTCAACGAGGTCGCGGACCTCACCCGATTCCTGCGCCGGACCGGCGCGATCGCCTTCGTTGTCCTCACGATAGCGACTGCTGCCGCCTACAAACAATTCGCCGACAACACGACCCTTTCCTCACCGCAAACAAACGAATACGCGATCGCCGATTCGCAGATCCAAACGGAATTCTCGGAATGAACAACTCCTTGAAGTGGAAACTGGCTTTTGCCTTTCTCCTTGTCTTTATCGCCGGGATCACGAGCGGCGCTTTTCTTGGAGTGCATCATCTCCGAGGTCATTTCCTCGGGCCGCCGAATTCAGGAGATGTCGCGGGCAAAATGCGCGAACATTTCCGGCGCGCCCTGGATTTGACTTCGGAGCAGGAAAGTAAAATCGCGCCCATTATCGACGCAACGACCGCGAAGCTCGAAGCGATCCGCATCGAAACGGCCGAGCGCGTGCGGACCGTCATGGAGGAATCGAAAAAGGAGGTTTCCCCGTACCTCTCTCCGGAGCAGCAAAAGAAACTCGAGAAGCTCGAAGCGGAGCATCGCAAGGTCATGGTCCATCATGGTTTTGTGCCGCCGCCTCCGCCAAAGGAGAAGCCGTCGCCCTGATGATTCCGAAGGACGCCGACTTCTTGATCAAACGTTTCGAGCAGCCGGATGAAGTGCGCGCGTTCGAAAAGGGCCGCTTCGAGATTGTGAAGATCGGCTCGATGACGATTGGGCGCGCCAGCTACGAACCGGGTTGGAAATGGTCGACGCACGTTGGTCCGACAATGGGCGCGACATCGTGCAGCGTTGAGCACGTTGGCCTCGTCATCTCCGGGTCGGCTGCGTGCCAGATGAACGACGGGCGCTATTACGAAATGAAAGCCGGCGACCTGTTCTACATCGGCCCGGGCCACGATAGCTGGGTGGTAGGCGACGAGCCGTATGTTTCGCTTCATTTTCTCGGCGCCGAGCATTACGCGGCGGCGAGTTGAAGGCGCTCGATCGTTCACGCGCAAACTAGTCTGGCTACCGCAGCTGGCCCGGTGCTATACCTTGCTGCCGCATTTTGAAAAACTTTCTCCGGCTCAACGTCAGCCTGCTTTACTGGATTTTCGTCGCGCCCTTTAAGGGAGAAATGTTCAAGATTTCGCCCATCTTCCGGCAGATGGTGTTCATCGGCGTGCGGGCGACGCCGATGGTCGCGCTCACCGCGTTCAGTGTGGGCGTGACACTCGCGATGCAGGCCGCGCATTCCCTCCAACAACTCGGCGCGGAAATTTACGTGCCCGATCTGGTCATGGTCACGTTGCTGCGGGAAATGGGGCCGGTCTTGATCGCTGTGATTGTGATCGGCCGCAGCGGATCGGCCGTTGCCGCGGAGTTGGGAACCATGAAAGTGTCGGAGGAAATCGAAGCGCTGGAAGTCATGGCGATCAATCCGATCAGCTACCTGATCGTGCCCCGTTTTCTCGCCATGCTCGTGATGTTGCCCGCTCTCACGATCCTGGGAAATTACATCGGCGTCTTCGGCGGCTGGGCCGTCTGTCATTTCGCGCTCGATTTCAACACCGCCGGCTACGTGCTCCGTGCGCTCGAAAGCGCGGACACCTGGGACCTCTATTCAGGCATGATCAAAAGCGCGGTCTTCGCCTGGATCATCATCACGATCGCATGCAACGCTGGTCTCCACGTCGAAGGCGGCGCCGAAGGCGTCGGCCAGGCGACGACGTCGTCGGTTGTGCAAGCGCTCCTCGCGATGCTCGTCACGAACGCGATCCTCACCGCGGTGTTCTTTTTCGGGGCATGAATTCCGAGACACAACCGGTCGTCGAGGTCACCGATCTGCACCGAAAATTCGGAAATCGCACCGTCATCGACGGTATTTCGCTGCAGGTCCGGCGCGGCGAGACGCTCGTCATCATGGGCGGGAGCGGTTGCGGCAAAAGCACGCTGCTCCGTCACATCATTGGCGTAATGAAACCCAATGCCGGCTCGGTAAAAATTTTTGGCGACGAGATCACGACAAAGACTGAGCGCGAGATCGGCGATATCCGGCGGCGCTTCGGGATGTTGTTTCAATCGGGCGCGCTTCTCGCGTCCCTCACCGTCGGCGAGAACGTGGCTCTCCCGCTTTTGCACCACACCGACATGTCGGCCGGCGAAGTCCAGGACACGGTGATCCGAAAATTACAGATGGTCGGCTTGAACGGTTTCGAGAATTTGAAGCCGGCGGAAATCAGTGGCGGAATGAGAAAGCGCGTCGGGCTGGCACGGGCCTTGGCGCTCGACCCCGAGCTGTTGTTTAGCGATGAGCCGACATCCGGGCTCGATCCGATCATGACCGCGGTGGTGGATAAACTCACGCTCGAGCTCACGCACGGAGAAGGCATGACCGCGGTCGTTGTCACCCACGATATGACGAGCGCATTCCGCATCGCGACGCGCATGATTATGCTCGGACGCGGCCGGATTATCGCGCAAGGTAGTCCGGACGAAATCCGCACTCACCCGGACCCGGAAGTGCAGCAATTCATCAATGGCGAACCCGATGGCCCCATGCCTTTGAATCTTTCCCAGGACGATCACGAGCATCATCCCCATGTGAAAGCGCGTCCGCTCGTTTCCGCCCGGCAACGCTTTCGCCACAAGATCCCATGAAACGAAACCTCTCCGATTACATCGTTGCCTTTTCCGTCATCGCTTGCAGCATCGTCCTGCTAGCGGCCCTGACCATGGCGCTCTCCGGTTTCCGCCTGAAGAAACCGGTGCGGACTTTGCAGATCGATTACGAAGACGTCACCGGAATCAAGCTGCACTCGGAAGTTCGTTACGCCGGCGCCCCGGCCGGGCGCGTGATTGCGATGCGTCACCTCAGTCGCGATCAGCGCGATTCGGCGGCGAACAAAAGAAACGCCGTCCGGGTCACGGTGAACCTCGATGAAAATATCCCGCCGTTACCCGCGGATGTGGCAGCGACGCTGAGCTCGGATACGTTGCTCGCGCCGAAATTCGTCGCGCTTTCCGCCGGCACGCCCGGAACCGAAACCCTCGCGAACAACGCCGTCATTGAAGGCCACCCCTCTTACGGAATCGAGCAGATCACCGCAGCAGCCGGCCCGCTTTTCGAGAATGCAAACAAGCTGATCGACAATCTCAACGGGACGGTCACGAATCTCGACGGCACCGTGACCAGCGTGAAAAACGAGCTGGGACAATTCCTCCCGAAGTTTGCGCCGCTGCTCGACAGCGCGAAAATCGATCTTGATGAGGTGCAGAAAATCATCAAAGGCCTGGATGGCGTCGAGCAGAACGCGAACAAAGTTTTCGACACGGCCGGGAAATTTCTCGGCACGACCGACAAGCAACTTCAGGAACAGATGAAAGAGCTGCGCGTGATTTTGCTGAATCTGAAAGTGGTTACCACCCACGCGAAAGCGATCACCGAGTCGTTAGGCGAGAAACCGAACCGAATCATCTTCAGCCCAAAGGCCAACAAGCTAACGCCCGAGGCGGAGATCTTGAAAAGTCAGAAGCCGTTGCCGGCGAAACAGCCGTAGGTTCCCGTCCCATGGAGGGCCTAGCTGTGCGAGGCCACGTGTTTCCGGAGCGCGCAGCGTCGCCGGAGTTCCGCCCTCCATTCGTCAAACGCCTACTTCTTCGTCCAATCGAGCATCAGATTTTTCACGCGCTCTTTGCAAGCGTCCTTCACGAGGGTGAAATGGAGCGTGTCTTTGCTGCGCACGAAATTGTAAACGCCGATGGTTTTGGCGCACCCTTTCGGCACCACGCCGCCAGTCCCGACGATCGTGACTGTAGTGCCTTCAACGGTGAGCTTTCCCCAGGCATCGCGTTTCCCGTCCTTGTTGAGATCCACGTCAAACGAGCCGTCCGTCTTCATCGTCAAAACCGTGCCGATCGAATTGGTCCACGTTCCTGCGAGCGCGGCCGGTCCTGTGGGCGCGATGGTTGCGCAGGCGTGGAGTAAAAAGACGACGAGACTTGCGAGCGCAAGTCTAGCGAGCATTTCGATTTTCATGCCGCGTATCGTGACGGATTTGCTTTGCAATTCAAGCGCGGAATCCAAACCGGCGCGCCGCGCGCACTCTTAAAGATTGACTTGGGGGCAGCGCGTTCCGCAAAATCGGGTAACCGGTTCGCACTATGAAGAAAAGCACCACGGCATTACTCATCGCCACGCTCTCCGGCGCCATCTTCCTCTCAATCCAGGACGGTCGCGCCGCCGACCACGGCGACAGTCCCACTGCTTCCAATAACGCTTCCGCTGATCTCAACGACGTTTTTCTTTTTCTCGATCCGAACGATAACAACCGCGTTGTTATCTCGATGACCACGCGCGGATTTATCGTGCCCAGCGAAGCGGTTAACATGGGCATTTTCGATCCGAAGCTGGTTTACCGGTTCCTGCTCGAAGAAACCGGCGACGTGATTCCTGACGCGTTCCTCGACGTGACTTTTGCGCCGCGCACCACCACCAATGCCGGCCAGGTGGCCACGATCCGCATGACAAAGGGGGGCACGAAAGTTTTCGAATTTAGCGCGCCGGCCAGTAATCCTTCCCTCAATGCCGCACCGCCGCCGCAGTTGGTCAGCACCGATCCTTCTTCCGGCATAAACTTTTTCGCCGGCGAGGTGGATGATCCATTCTTTTTCGATATTCCCGCGTTCTCGCGATTCGTGGCAGCGGTTCGGGCGGGCACACCCAATCCTGCCGCCGCGTTCATCCGCGCCCGGGATTCCTTCGCGGGCTACAACACCATGGCCATCGCGCTCAGCATTCCGAAAGCACTTCTGCCCAATGCAAACGGCGTCCTCGGAGTGGAGGGTGTGACGCTCCGGGCGGAGCCGCAGTTCGGCACGGCCCTTGGGAACCTCGCGACCCGTGGACAGGTGGACGGTGGTAACAAGGTGCTTATCGGGGGCCTGATTATCTCCGGGAATGGACCGAAGAAAGTGATCGTTCGCGGGCTTGGACCGAGCCTCGCAGCCAGCAACGTTCCCGGCCCGCTGCCAGATCCAACCCTGAAGCTTTTCAATAGCCAGGCGCAGCTCGTGGCCAGCAATGACAATTGGCAGGACACCCAGGCTACGGAAATCTCCGCTACGCAATTCGCACCGAAAAATCCCAAAGAGTCGGCCATCCTGGTCACGCTTCCGCCGGGGCAGTATACCGTAATTTTGGATGACGCGATGGGATCCACCGGCATTGGCCTGGTCGAGACCTACGACCTCGATGTCGCCGCCCCCGCGATTTTGGTCCAAGTGGATCGCACGGCCGTTCCCGCAGTGAATGTCGCTCTCATCCCCTTCGCTCGGAAGGATGAATACAATACCGGCACTCCGGAGGAAGACGCGAATGGCCGCTTCGCCGGGGACATCGTGGCAACGTTAAAGGCGCTCGGCACTGACGACACGAACATCGGAATCCTGGCCGAAGTCGCCGTCGCGCATGGCGATTACCTGCGGCTGAATTTCAACACGGCCAACGCGGGCACCGGCGGCGGCAACAATAAGGGCGCAGGATTTCCGAATGGCCGGCGCCTCGGAGACGATGTCGTGGACACGCTGCTCTTCTTCATCCTGAACCAGAGGCCGCTGCCGGATAACGTTTACGCGAACGACGTGCCGCTCCAGGATACGTTCCCGTTTTACGCTAACGCCCAGCAACCGCGCGACTCGGGCATCGACGATAACACTCGCAACTGACCGCGAGTGGAACGCTTTCGATCGTCACCGGCGCAGAGAATCGCGTTTGTCCTTACCGCGTTCGTGACGGTCACCACGTCCGATGCGATCGCGGTAGAAACGAAATCTGTCGCGCCGAGCGCGCCGGCGCTCGAGGTCGAGGTTGCAGGCGTGCAACGATTTCTGGAGGATCGTGTGCGGCGTGATCCCGACGACATCATCGCGCAAAATCGCCTCGCGGAGATTTATCTCCAGCGCCTGCGTGAAACTGGCGACTATGAATGGCTGCGCCGCGCGGGCGAAGCGGCGCGTCGCTCGCTCGCATCGGTGCCAGCCGAGCAAAACGCCGGCGGTTTGTCCATGCAAGCGCGGGTCGAGTACGAATCGCATCATTTCGCGGCGGCGCGGGATCGCGCATCGGCCCTGACGAAAATCGAGCCGGGCAAGAGCCGTGGATTCGCGCTGCTCGGTGACGCGCTCCTGGAGTTAGGCGATCTCGACGAGGCCGCGATCGCGTATGATGAGATGCAAAAACGCAAAAGCGATCCGATGGAAACCGAAACGCGCATCGCACGGCTTGAGCTGGCGCGCGGGGCGTTCGATTCGGCACGGATGCATTTCGAGAAGGCGCTCGAGGCTGCGCGGCAATTGTCGGCGGCGTCACCTGAAATCGTCGCGTGGTGCCTCGTGCAATCAGGCAAACTGGCCTTCAACCTTGGACAGTGGGACGTGGCTGAGAAAAATTTCCAGGCCGCTCTCGCAGAGCGGCCGAACGACCCCGGCGCGTTGGACTATTTGGGTGAGCTGCGGGCCGCGCAGGAAAAATATGATGAGGCGATTCTACTTTATGAAAAGGCGATCGCCCGAACGCCCCGCCCGGAGTTCTGGCAGGCGCTGGGCGACGTTTACTCAGCTATGGGCAAAATTGCGGACGGCGCGACCTGGCACGCGCGGGCCCGCGATGCCTATTTGAAAAATGCCGCGGAAGGCTACGCGCATTACTTTCATCATCTCGCCGGATTTTTCTCGGACACAGAGGAGAATCCGGCGGAATCGCTGAAGTGGGCGCGGCGTGATTTGGAATTGCGGCACACCGCCGCCTCCCAGGATGCGCTGGCTTGGGCCCTCTATCGCGGAGGCGAATTCGCGCAAGCCGTGGAGATCGCGAAACGAGTGCTCGCGCCCGGCGCGAAAGACGCGCATATCCTCGCTCATGCCGGAATGATTTTTCTGGCAGCCGGTGATTCGATGCGCGGAAAGGAACTCCTGGCCGAAGCGGCCCGCATCAATCCACGCCACAATTCATTTCATGTTCACCGTTAGCCGAACTGGGACGGCGCGATGGACTTTGTTCGCGTGTGCACTTCTTTGGATCTTGCGCCTCAGCGCGGAGGCGCATCCCGTCGCGCAAGGAGGATTAATCGTCACGATCTCGCGGACCGAGCTCACTATGCGCGTCACGGTTTCGCTGGAGGAAGTGCTCGTCGCGTCAGCTTATGGACCCGAGTCCGTGCGAGCAAAATCCCCAGCCGAGGAAGCGGAACGGCATGGCGCCTATCTGCTTGAACATTTGCGGATCAGCGCGGATGGCCGGCGCATCCAGGGCCGTCTCATGCAGCCCGCGTCGACGGGAACCGACAAGAAATCGGGCCGATTTGTTTACGAGTTTGCCTATGCCTTGGACAAACCAGCCTCGGAATTTCGCTTCGAAGAAGATGTGCTCAATGAATTCGAATTCGCGCCCGGCAATCGATGGGAAGCCAGTTACATCGTCCAAATCACCGAGGACGGGCACGCGGCGCGCGAAGGACTGCTTTTAACGAGCCGCCAGCCGCTCGTCTTTGCCCGCGAAAATCCGGACGCGCGGTCGGGCGCCACGCCGGGTCTCGATCGGTGGCAGGTCCTCCGCGATTATTTTCATCACGGTCTGTTCCACATCCTCACCGGCTACGATCACCTTCTTTTTGTCACGGCGCTCGTGCTCGGAGTGCGCAATCTTTGGGAGTTGGTGAAGGTCATCACCGCTTTCACTTTGGCCCACTCGATTACGCTCGCGCTCTCGGCCTTCGATCTCTTCCGGCTACCGCCTTCCGTTGTCGAACCAGTGATCGCGGGCAGTATCATCTTCGTCGCTCTCCAAAACGTTTTTGGGCCCGAGCGAACGCGCGGCTGGACTCGGCTCGCTGTCGCTTTTTTCTTTGGACTGTTTCACGGGCTCGGTTTCGCGGGCGGTCTCCTGGCAGCCATGCAAGGCATGTCCTCGAATGCACTCGTTCTGGCGATTCTGGGATTCAGCGCGGGAGTTGAAATCGGCCACCAGATGGTGGTGCTCCCGACCTTTTGCGCGTTGAAATTCGCGCGCGGCTGGCGGCGCGCTCCGTCTCAAAGCGAACCGCGCGCGCTTCTCATCGGACGCTGGGCGTCCGCCGCGATCTCGCTCGCGGGAATGGTTTACCTCGGAGCGGCCTTACGATGGTGGTGAGGCGATCGGTCCTAAAAGATCTCACACGACGGTCACAAAGGTTCACAAAGGAAAGTATGAGCTCAGGAATAAATCCGTCCCTGCTCTGATCCGTTGTGTCCCTTCGTGTCCTCTGTGTGACACATTCCGGATCAATCGGCTGAGAGCACGAAGCGATTGCCTTCGCTGTCCTTGAACATTGCGTATTTGCCCCAGGGCTGTTTCTCCGGCGGGCCCTCAAACTCCACCCCGCGTCCTTTCAATTCCTCGTAGGTCTTATCGATGTCGTCGCAAGCGTACGACATCGGCATCATCGAGCCGATCCGCTTCTCCTCGCCTTCGGCCGTGAACAATACCACCCGCGTCTCGGCCTTCGGCACCCGCAGCTCGATCCAGCGTTGCTTCTCATCAAACGGCTGATCGGTGATGATGGTGAACCCGAGTTTCTCCGTATAAAAATCCAGCGCCCGGTTCTGATCGGCGACTGGAATGCTGACGAATTTGATTTGTTTGATCATGATGGGCTGAGCCTAATTCTCGCTCGCCGCAATCGTCCAGCGGCGCTCTGCCTTTCGCCGCAGAAATCCTTGTCCGTTTATCGGTAAAGCATTTAGAGATCACTAATCTGGAGATCAGGAATCCAGGAATGTTTTTGCTTCCTTTTTCTGGCATCCTGGCTTCCAGATTTTCCCATGCCGAGAATCCTTGTTGTCCACCGAAGAAGAGGAAACCTTTTTGCCATTCGAGTCCACCGCCACCTTCTGGCTCCTCCATGCCGCCTTCGCCCTCGGCTCAGGACTGTGCTTTGTTCTCTTCAAATTCGCTGCCGGCCGTGACCTCGAAGCCGACGAGCAGGCAAGTCGTATATCAGCATCGCATAGTCTGCATTCGCGTACTCGGGTGGAGTATCTTAAGATAATCCTTGCTTTGGCAGTCCCTCTGCTACCTTCTATAGACATATCCCCCCCAAGCCTTCGGGCGAGGGGCGCGAGGCCGCCGGAGAAATCCTGCGGCTTCTGCATTTTATGGCCCTGAAGACCCACGTATATATTGATGGCTTCAACCTGTATTACGGCTGCCTCAAAGGTACGCCTCACAAATGGCTCGACCTTGCTGCACTTTGTGCGCAACTCCTGCCGAACAATCAGATCACGCGGATTCGCTACTTTACCGCCCTTTTGACGCCGCCCAATCGACCCTCAGCAGCGCACACGACAAGAGGTATATCTTCGCGCCCTCCGGACGGTTCCGAACCTAACGATTGATTTTGGCCACTTCCTCGCTAGCAAGCAGTGGATGATGCGGACTGATCGCAGCGAAATGGTGCAAGTACTCAAGTCGGAGGAAAAAAGGCTCAGATGTGAATCTCGCCAGTCGCATTCTGATTGATTCTTACACAAGCAGGTGTGATATCGCGGTCGTCATCTCGAACGATTCCGACTTGGTGTTCCCGATTGAGCACGTTAAGCGCTTCCTCGGAAAGATTGTCGGCATTGTGAGCCCGCACCCGCGACCCAGCCGTGAACTGCAGGCCGTGGCGAGCTTCTTCAAATCGATTCGCCCATCCGTTCTCGGGGCATGCCAGTTTCCCGACAAGCTGACCGACGCTCTCGGCGATTTTCACAAACCACCGACGTGGTGACTGCTCGCGTTAAAGCGATAACTGGCCTTCTTCGCCGCGAACACCCTCTTCGGCTGGATCGGCGGTTTCTACGAAACCATGCGCACTGCCACCTTCTGGCTCCTCTACGCCCCCTTTGTCCTCTTCAAATTCATCGCCGGTTATCATCTCGCAGCGGAAGCGTGACTTCGAGGAACGTCGTGCAAACGGTGCTCAATCGCTTGCTCGCCGCGAATCAAAGCGTCAGTTCGCGCATCGCATTTTCGGCGCGAAGCGGGCAACATGTTGTCTAGTCCTCCCCCGCAATCGCGCGCCCGCCGGCAACGATAATGCGGCACTGGCTAAGGTAACACGCGACTAAATAATTCTTTGACTACACAAATATTGCGTATTTATTGTGGGCCATTCTGAGGAGAGAGAACATGGATTGCGAAGTGATTACATCGAATGCGGTCATGACTCGGCTCAAAGCACCGATCATGGCTGCGATCGGCGAGCCCAGCGGGGCGCAGTACGCGTGGGGCAACGTCCATATCGACCATCTGCTTCCGTGCGACCACAGCGCGGTGCGGTACGCTTGGGAAAACCATATCGACCATCTACTTCCGCGCGACCACCGCTTCCTTTCCGATCTGGGGGTGCTCACGGCGGCCGAACTGACATTGGTCAGGCATCACACATTCGCATTCCGCGAACACGCAGTGCGAAAGCAGGCGGTTATTCAGCGAGAACTCGCAGAAGCTCGATGGGCGCGCGACTACGCCACGATACGGCGCTGCCTGAACGAGTTGCGATCGCTCAATCGCAAGTTTTGGAATTTGGCGTCGGTGATTAAGGCGAAAGTGCTGGTCGGCCGAAAAGGGACACAACGATCCCGCAGCAAAAGTGGATGCCAGACACTCTGCACCCACACGATTTCAATATTTGAAAGTGATACCGCAACCCGGTGGCTCATCGGGTTGCTTCCGAAGGTGAGTCGCGCCGTCCGCGTGTCTCGAAACGAGGTAAACCGCAATGTGCCGGAATCGGCACGCGCCCAGACGCTCTCTGGTACACCAAGTTTCGAACCACGCGCCGTATGACTCACTTCAAAGAATTCGCAGGACGTAATTCGTTGAAGTGCCGAATCAGGCGCTTCCGAATAAATGTCCGACGAACTAAATACAAATAATGACGAACCTGGTTCCGCTTCACGGCGGCTACTGGAAAAATATCAAAAATGGACTGCTGTAATTCAGCACGCGACGATGACGTCTCCGCCCGCGATTCGCGCTATGATCGTTATGATGATCGTTTCCGCGGGTACGACGCTGGCGATGCTGCCTTGGAAGCCGCCGTGGTACGTATATGTCACGTGGTCAGCGGGCGTGGCCTTCTGTATTTGGCAGCTGTCACTAGTCGCCGTAACTGAGTGCCGTGCTAGGAAAAAGCCGCCTAAGTCTGGAGGTGCCGAAAGAAACTCGGGACCAGATTGATGATATCGTAAAGCGAAGCGGAGCTGCGTCGCTGACGGAAGTGATCCGTCGTGCGTTGGCACTCTATGACCTTGTGCTTGAGCACGAGCATGAAGACGGCAAAATTGTCCTGCGATACAAAGACGGCCGTGAAGAAGTGATTCGCTTGATCTAGACTATTGGAAGCATATTCATTTGCTTAATCTCGACGACGGAAGCGATGAGCTACGTCTCTAACAAACGCTGCTATTAAAACTTACCGGTATGGATCGAGTCGAATATCAGCCATTGCTCGCTCAGGACTTGGTCCATCTTTAGAGGAGCGGGGGACCTTAACCTCAACCCTTGGTGCCAGCGGCGTTCCGGATGAACGTCAGCCCAGAAGGCCTACCTCATCAATACATCTTCGAACAAAAAACCAGTGCCATCGCTGTACATCCGGCACTCGCTCGATCTCGACAAAGAAAAGAGCCTTAAAGAAGTCGTCGTGCGGGATCGATGCCTACCGCGCGCACGGCCTCTTCCTAGCGAGTCCGTCAGCGGCGGACAAGGTGCCTATCCTCCGATCCGCGATGCAGCCTTGCCCAGTTGCGCTTCGCGTTTGCGGATAACTTGGAGTGTGACGTGGGCAGCCAACGCGCAGATCAACGCGCCGATGGCCATGGTGGCGGGGGTGCCGATGAAATCGGCCATGACGCCGGCTTCGAGACTGCCGAGCGGGATCATGCCGCCGAAGATGAGCGTCCAAATTCCCATGACCCGACCGCGCATTTCGTCGGGGACGATCGTTTGCAGCACGGTGTTGGAAGTGGAGAAATAAAGCACGACGCCGAAGCCGACAATGGCGAGCAGCAGGACGCCGAGATAGAGGTTTTTGTTGAAGGCGAATAGCACCAGCGCGATGGAGAAAATCCAGACGCCGCCGAGCGCCAGGACGCGCGTAGGCAGGATGTGCCCGATGCTCGCGACGGTCAGCGCGGCGGCGAGCGCGCCTACCCCACTGCCAGCCATTAAGAGGCCGTAACCGTTCGCGCCCAGATGCAGGACGTCGTGCGCGAACGCCGGCATGAGCACCGAGTAGGACCAGCCGAAAATGCCGACAACGGTAAACAGGGAAAGAATCGTGAGCACGCGCCGATGCGTCCAGACGTAGCGGAATCCTTCGAGCGCCTGACCGAGCGGCCCTGATTCACTAACGATCGCTGTTTGCCGTTTCGGCAAGCGCATCAGAAGAAGGCCGGCGAGGACGGCGATGAAGCTAATGCCGTCGAGGAAAAAACACATCGCGATGCCGACGTGCGCCATGAGGAAGCCGGCGACGGACGGTCCGATGATGCGGGCGCAGTTGAATGCGGAACTGTTGAGCGAGATCGCGTTCATCAAATCTTCGCGGCTCGTCATCTCGATCACGAACGATTGCCGCGCCGGCATGTCGAACGCCATCGTGACGCCGCCGAGAATCGCGAGCGCGATGATCTGCCATGGCTGCACGACATTCGTCCAAACGAGCGCGGCCATGGCCAGCGAAAGAAGCATCCAGCAGGTTTGGGTGACGAGAAGCACGGACCGTTTCGGATAGCGATCGGCCATCCAGCCGCCCCAGGTGGCGAAGAAAAGCATGGGCGCAGAGGCGGCCGCGGCCACGATGCCGAGCAGCGCTTTCGATCCGGTGAGTTGATAGACGAGCCAGCCTTGCGCGGTCGTGCTCATCCAACTGCCGGTGAAGGAAATAAGCTGGCCGGAAAAAAAGAGACGGAAATTCCGATGCTTCAGCGCCGAGAAAGTTTTGCGCAACGAGATGCCGCCGGTGGTGACGCGTCGCGGCCGCCCGGTCATGTCTTCCGGGACGTTCGTCGTGTGGTCGCTAGGTTCGAGAGTGGGCATTAAGGCGGAAGGCGGAAAGACAGAACATCGGCAGCGGACGCGCGGCTTCAAATGAGAGCGATCGAAAGCGGGTCATCCTGAGGTTGGCGAAGCGCGCCGAAGGACCTCGCAAGCGCTTAACCGCTTCCGCGAAAGGAGGAGGCGTAGTACGGCCGATGACGCGTAAATCCTTCGCGCTAGCGTGAGCTGCGATTGTGAGGTCCCTCGCCGTCTGCGCAGGCTCGGGATGACAAGCAAGGTTCGAAGTTAAATCTCCCAAACGGCCCGGCGCGGGATAAGAATGCGGAACGATGTTCCGGATCTTTCTTCTGATTCTGATTCCGTACGCGTTGGTGCTCTCTGCGCTGCTCTGGCGGCGGGCGCCAGTCGGTCGCAAAGGCAAACCGGCAGCGCGTCAGTTGCCTGATCCGATGC
>JBEEHU010000077.1:0-11823 GCA_041167565.1 Verrucomicrobiota bacterium
GACCGTCGATGATGTGCGGCGCCGGCACCAGATAGCCCGGAAATCGATTGAGCCCGTTGAAAGCGAATTCATAAACGCGCGCGAGATCGCGCATCGTTTCCGCCGAGGCGTAAACCGGGATCGAACCCAGGTCGTGCGAATAGCGCCGCAGATCGTCGAACCCCATGATGTGGTCCGTGTGCGAATGCGTGAAGACGACCGCATCGACCCGCCGGATATTTTCTCGCAAAGCCTGCGTCCGAAAGTCCGTGCCGGTATCCACGACCCAAGCGCATTCCGGAGTTTCAATGTAGATGGAGGAACGCAGCCGCTTGTCGCGCGGATCGGGCGATCGGCAAACGTCGCAATCGCATCCGATCGTCGGGACTCCCTGCGAAGTGCCGGTGCCGAGGAAGGTCACCGAAAATTGAGGATTGAGAGTTGAGAGCGGAGAGTTCAAACGTTTAGCGTCGCACCTTCCGCTTTCATCCTTCATCCCTCAACCCTCAACCTTTCCCAAATGCCCGTCGTTCTCACTTTGTTGCGAATCAGGAACCTCGCGCTGGTCGAGGATCTCGAGTGGGAACTTCGGCCGGGCTTCACCGCCATCACCGGTGAGACTGGCGCTGGTAAATCGATCATCATCGGAGCGCTGCAATTATTGCTCGGCGAAAGGACCGACCGATCGTTGATCCGCACTGGCGCGGAGATGTGCGCGGTCGAGGCGGTTTTCGAGGGAAAGGAACTGGAGGCGCTCAATCCGCAATTGAGCGAGGCTGGAATGGAATTGAGCGAGGGCGAGCTGATCCTCAAACGCACCTTTTCCAGCACCGGCGCCAACCGGCAGTTCATCAATGGATCACCTGCCACGCTCGCGGTCTTGAAAAATCTCGGTGATGAACTGGTGGATTTGCACGGACCGCACGATCACCAATCGCTCCTCTCGCCGGATCGGCAGCTCGCGCTGCTCGATGGATACGCGCACGCCGAGGAAACGGTTCGGCAATTCGGCGAGCGTTTTGGTCGCCTGCAATCGTTGCGCGCCGAACATGCGGCCCTCAGCACGGCCGAATCCGCGCGCGAACAGGAAATCGATTTGCTGCGTCATCAGGTGACCGAAATCACGAGCGCGAATTTGTCGGCGAGTGAGGAGGAGGAGATTGCAACGCGTTACAAGCTGGCCGCGAACAGCAAACGGTTGATTGAGCTCGCCAGCTCCATTACGCGACGGCTATCCGATGCCGATGATGCCATCCTGCCGCAGCTCACCGAAACGCAACGGCTGCTGCGCGACCTGGAAAAAATCGATCCGGGCACCGGAGCTCTCGCGGACGCCCACGCGGCCAGCATCGTCGAGCTCTCTGAGATCGCGCGTACGCTCGGCCAGTACGCCGAGAATCTCGACCTCGATCCGGCGCAGCTCGCCGCGCTCGAGGAGCGGGTTTCGCTCTTTGAAACTTTGAAGCGAAAATACGGCAGCTCCCTCGCCGAAGTAATTGCTTTTGGAGAGCGGGCCGCGGAGCGGACGCGCAAGATCGAAGGCCGCGATGCGGAACTCGAGCGGCTGAGGCAGGAAATTGAAAGCGCGCGGGCCGAAATCGAGCAAGCCGGACATGCGCTCCATAAGTTACGAGCCAAAGCAGCGCCGAAGCTTTCTGAAAATATCCGCGCGAATCTGCGCGATCTCGGTTTCCAGCAGTCGGAGTTTGAGGCGAAGCTTAGCGGGTTGGATGAAGCGCGCCCGAACGGCTTCGATTCCGTCGAACTGCTCTTTTCGCCGAATCCGGGCGAGCCGATGAAGCCGTTGCGCACGATCGCTTCGAGCGGTGAAATTTCGAGGCTGATGCTTGCGATCAAATCTTCGCTGGCCGCGCAGGACGCGATTCCGCTTCTGGTGTTCGACGAGATCGACGCCAACGTCGGCGGCGAAATCGCGAATTCGGTTGGGGCTAAAATGCGGAAACTTGCCGCGGATCATCAGGTGCTTTGCATTACCCACCTGCCACAAGTGGCCGCGGCGGCGGCGACGCATTTCGTCGTGACGAAAGAAGTCGTTCAAGGCCGCACCCATTCCCGGCTCAGTGAAGTCGCCGGCAAAGCGCGGCAGGAAGAGATCGCGCGGATGCTCGGAGGAAAAACGGATTCCGCGCTGAAGCATGCAGCAACGTTATTGAAAGGGCTGTAGCCACGGCCCTCTGGGTCGTCCGATTCCGGTCTCTGTCTTGCGAACAGGACGGCCCACAGGGCCGTGGCTACAAGGAAGGCGCTTGGCACAAGCGCCTCTCCATTCTAGAAACCGCTGCTAAACTACATCTGGCTCGCGCTCGTTGTCCTCGCGGTCGCGATCGGCGGCTGGAACAACCGCCTCAGCGAAGTGACGGCTGGCGCTTTCGATGGCGCGAAGACTGCCGTTACCCTCGCGCTCGGGTTGATCGGCATCATGGCTCTCTGGCTCGGCGTGATGCGTCTGGCCGGAACGCGTCGGCCTCGTGCAACAGATGATGCGCGGCCTGCAACCGATCATGCGCCGCCTTTTTCGGGATATTCCGCTTACGTCGCGGCGGTTTACTTCGGACGGTCAGCATCAAGCTGACGCGGCACTCGATTCCCACTCGCTTGTTAAGCGATCTGGCTGGGGTAATCGCGTCGGTGATCATCTGCCGGGCGGTTTTGTAATTTTTACCTCGCCAGTGCCCCGGGGGTTTCCTATCGTCCGCGTCTCAACATGATTCAGCGTGATTATCTCATCATCGGAAGCGGCGTAGGCGGCGGCAGCGCCTGCGAGAGCATCCGCAAATACGACAAGCGAGGGAGTCTCACGCTGGTGGGCGCGGAGACGTTCCATCCTTACAAACGCTGGATGCTCTCGAAGAGCTTTCTGCGCGACAAAATCCCGCCCTTGAAAAAAATGCCGCACCTCGACGCGCGCTGGTACGACTCGCACAAAATCGAGACGCGCTTCGCGGCGATGGTGACGCAACTCAACATCGACCGGCGTTTGGCGGTGCTCGGAAACGGCGAGACGATTGAATTTAACAAGGCGTGCCTCGCGATGGGGAGCCGGCCCGTCCGCCCGCCTGTGGCCGGAACCGGTCTGGGGAACGTGATTTATCTAAGAACAATTCGGGATGCGCTGGCGTTGCGGGAAATGGCGTCGCTGGAAAAAGCGATCGTCGTAGTGGGCGGCGGACTCCTGGCCTGCGAAGCGGCGGCCAGCCTGCGACAACTGAAGTTTAAGGTGACCATCATGCATCGGAATAATTATCTGCTGAACCGCTACCTCGATCCCGAGACCGGCGCGTGGATCAGCGGATATTTCGAAAAGCACGGGGTTACGTTGCTTCTGGGTGAGAGCTTGAACGGGTTCGAAGGCAAAACCGTTTTGCGAAATATCCAGACGAAGAGCGGCAATCGGATCGCGGCCGGGGTGGCGGTGGTGGCGTGCGGCGCCGAGCCCAATCTCGAATTGGTGCGCAACACTCCGCTCTCCGGGCCGCACGGCTCCCCCGTTAGCGAATATCTCGAGACCGAAGAGAAAGGGATCTACGCGATCGGCGACCTGGCGTTTTACCCCGACCGGATCATGGGCGGGGTGCGACGCCAGACCCATTGGGACAATGCCCGCGAACAAGGGCTCGTGGCCGGCGCGAACATGACCGGCAAAAAGCGGATTCGCTACGAGCAGGTGCCCTATTTTTGGACGGAGATGTTCGATCTAAAAATGGACTTTGTGGGCGACTTCAGTTTGCAGCCGACACGGGTGAATTTGAAAGGCGCTTACGCCAAGAAGAAATTCGTGGCGCGGTATTATCAGGGAGAAAAGTTGCGCGCGATTTTGCTTTGCCACGCGGCACCGCGCGAAGTGGAAGCAGCCAAGACCGAATTGCGAACCGTTCTGGGGAAATAGACGGCTACAGGCCCGATATCTCGAGCGCTGGATTTTCGACTCGGACAAGTTTCCAATCCCACGGCTTGGCGGAACGGCGTCGCCACTCCATCTCGAAGGGAGCAGGCAGAGCATTGACCCTCTCTTCAATGACCGCCGCGAATTCCCCCGTGCCGGTGATAGTGACCTTCGCGACCCAATTCCCTTTGCCACTCTCTGCTTGCACCGCGGGATCTCCCGCTGCGATGCGGGCGCTCGGCATCGCGCGAAAAACTTCGCGGAGCCGCTCGAGGACCAAAGCACGGTCGTTGCCCCAGCGATCCTGGTAATCATCCGCGATCGCATCGCTCACCGCAGTCCAATCCTTATTCTCGATATGCGAGAGAAGATGCGCGGCATGAAGCGTGACCTGCCGGTCTGGTTGCCAGAGCCTCACGAAATAAATTCCCACGATCAGCGCGACAACGAGGCCAGCGAAAAACCCGTTTCGGAAATTCATCAGAACATATCGTAGCTCGCGCGGATTTTTTGGCGCGGCAATAAGTTTTACGGCGGATTCAGGTTGACGCGGCGTCCGCTGAAAGGCATGAACCGTGCTGACTTAATCGCCGCTCTACCATGCTCACCATCGGTTCATTCGCCATCGCCGTTTTCGCAATTTTCGGTTGTGTTTTATGGGCTTGCTTGAATGATGGCGATGGGACTTGAAGCAGGCCCCCGCTCTATGCTCGATAACGAAGATCTGAAGTGGATCGCCTCCACTTCGACGGAATTGAATTCGATGTTGCAGCAGATCTCGCGTTACTCGGATTTGGCGCGCCAGCACAAGGGTGAATACAACTACATCGAGATGCTCGGTGAACGCGTCGAGCTTGCTTCGAAAACCGCCCAATCTCTTTTCGACCGGGTGACCTCGAGAATTCTGGAGGGAAGCGCACCCAAGGCCAGGAAAACGCCGGATCCCTCTCGGCCGCCGGAATTCAAGATCATGCCGCCTCCTTCCGAACCGGCGGCGCCGTCTCCGAAGGCCAGGGCGGGGCAGGACAAGTCGCAGATTCGCCCGAAGACTCCTGTTGCGGAGAACAAGAAAATTCCGGCCAAAACCGAGAAGCTTCCCGCCGGCCTCAAAGTGATGAATCCGAAAGGGAACCGCGAGCTGATCCTGCTGGTGGATGACGAAACGGAAATTGCCGAGCTCGCTTCCACGATGCTCACCGAAGAAGGTTACAAAGTCATTCTCGCGCGCGACGGCTTTGAAGCGCTCGGAATCTATCAGCAGGCGGGCCAGCACATCGGGCTCGTGATCCTCGATTTTTTTCTTCCGGTCATGGATGGCGACGCCGTTTTCGATGAATTGCGCGCCCTGAATCCAAACGTGGCGGTGGTGCTAAGCAGCGGCTTCGCCGAGCAAAGCAAATTGGGAACGATGCTGGCGCAAGGCCTCAAGGGGTTTATTCCCAAACCGTACACGCGCGAGAAACTGCTCGAACAAGTCCGATCGACGCTCGACTCGAGCCGATAGGTTACCGGTTCGCAGCGGCGGTGAATTCTGCGGGGTAAATACCCGGCCGGTGGCATCGATTTAGCTTATCAAGGGCTCGCTCTCATGGCCCGCATCGATTCATTTTTCAAGCTCATGGGGGAGCAGAAGGCCTCCGACCTTCATCTCGCCACCAACAATCCGCCGATGCTGCGCATCAACGGCGAACTCGTCCGCGTCGATTACCCCGCCCTGCGCAACGACGAGTTAAAGGCGATGGTCTATGAAATCGCGCCCGAAGGAAAAATTAAAGTCTTCGAGGAAACCTCCGATATCGACTTCGGCTACGAGGTGCCGGGCATGGCGCGTTACCGCGCGAATTTCTTTCAGCAAAAATACGGCATCTCCGCGGTGTTTCGTTTGATTCCCTCGACCGTTCTGACCGTGGAAGATCTCGGACTGCCGCCGATCTTGAAAAAATTTCCGATGTTGAAAAAGGGGTTGATCCTTGTCACCGGCCCGACCGGATCGGGCAAGTCCACGACCCTCGCCGCGATGATGGATTACGCTAATCTCCAGCGGCACGATCATATCATCACGGTCGAAGACCCCATCGAATTCGTGCATCGCAGCCAGAATTGCCTGGTGCAGCACCGTGAGGTCGGCGTGCACACGCGATCGTTTGCGGCGGCCTTGCGCGGGGCGCTCCGCGAAGATCCGGACATTCTGCTGGTGGGTGAAATGCGCGATCTGGAAACGATCGAGCTGGCCCTCACCGCCGCCGCAACCGGCCACCTTGTTTTCGGAACGCTGCATACCTCGAGCGCCTCGAAGGCGGTCGATCGTATCATCGACGTTTTCCCCACCGATCAGCAAAACCAGATTCGCGCGACGCTGGCCGAATCGCTCAAGGGCGTGATCGCGCAAAACCTTTTCAAAACAATCGATAAACCGGGCCGGGTCGCCGCCCTCGAAATTTTGGTGGTGGACATGGCGATCGCGAACCTAATTCGCGAAGCCAAAACCCACCAGATCCCGGGCATGATCCAAGTGGGCAAGAAGAAGGGCAACCAGCCGCTGGACGACGCCATCATGGAGCACTTGCGCCATGCGCGGATCGCTCCGGAAGAAGCCTACGACAAGGCGATCGATAAAAAGAAATTCCGGCCGTTCCTGAAGGAACCGCCGCCCGATGGCGCGGATGAATAGGAGCCAATTGAGATGAGAATTCCCGATCTCGACAAAATTTTGTCCGCCATGCTCCAGACGTATGACGGCATTTCCGACCTTAATTTTTCGGTTGGCCATCCGATGCAGGTGGAAGATTTCGGCGAACTGAAGCCGGTCTTTGTGGATCCCCCGATCGACTCGCTGACTCCCTATCAGACCGAGCAGATTGCGCTGACCTTGATGCAGGGAAACCGGCGACTCATTTACGATTATCTCACGGGCGGCTCGTGCGATTGCAGTTATTCGCTCGGGCACGAGGCACGGTTTCGCGTAAATATTTTTCGGCAGCAGGGCCATTTCTCGATCGTCCTCCGGAAACTGGAAGGCGAAATCCCCACGGTAAAAAGCCTGGGATTGCCTCCGATTTTCGAGGAGATCGCGAAAGAGAAGACCGGCCTGGTCCTGGTCACGGGGGCAACCGGCAGCGGCAAGACGACGACGCTGGCCGCGATCCTGAACGAGATCAATGCGCACCAGCCGGTGCACATCGTAACGCTGGAGGATCCGATCGAATTCGTGCATCCGACGATGAAAGCCACGTTCAACCAACGCGAGCTCGGTCATGACTTTAACAATTATCCAAACGGCTTGCGTGCCGCGCTTCGTCAGGCGCCAAAAGTAATTTTAGTCGGCGAAATGCGTGACCGCGCCACGGTCGAAGTCGCGCTGATGGCGGCGGAGACCGGGCACCTTGTTCTGAGTACGCTCCATACTGTCGACGCGGGTCAGGCTATTAACCGTATTCTCGGTCTCTTTTCGCTCGGCGAGGAGCAGCAACTCCGCATCCGGCTCGCGGATACCTTGCGTTACATCGTGAGCCAGCGCCTCGCGCCGAAAGTCGGCGGCGGCCGGCAATTACTCTCAGAAATCATCGGCAATAATCTTCGGACCCGGGAAACCATCGCGATCGGCGAAGGGGAACATCGGAGCTTCTACGAAATCATCGAGGCCAGCACGCCGTTCGGATGGATGACCTTCGATCAATCGATTCTGAACGCCTACGAAAACGATCACATCACGGAAGAGACCGCGAAACTGTTTGCGTCGCGTAAAGGCAAGGTTGCGCGCGGGATCGACCTGATCCAAAAAGTGCGCGGGGTCGATAACGATCTGGATTCCGGCCTGCGCCTCGATCTCCCGGCAAACGCATTTCGCTAAAATATGGAAGCCCAGGATTCATCCTTCTTCGATCTCGGCGACAACACCGCGCTGGTTTGTGTCGATCATCAGCAATACCAGAAAATGATCGTGCCGCAGTTGATCGACATGACCTACAAAGTGCACCTCGGTTTGTTCGAGGAAGACGTGGTCCTGAAGCTCAAGACCTACAGCTACAACGTCGTGATTGTTTACGAGAACTTCAAAGGCTCCTCGCCCCAGAACAATCCGATCCTGCGCGAGCTCACCAGGCGTCCCGGCGCCGAGCGACGCCAGCATTTTGTCGTGCTCCTCAGCCACCGTTTCGCGACGAACGACGCCATGAGCGCCTTTTCCCAAAGCGTCGATCAGATCATCAATATCGCGGACCTGGCGAACTTCAAGCCGGTCTTGCGGCGCGGCGTTGCGCAATATCGCGAGCTCTACAATTCCTTTCACGAAACGCTGAAAGCCGTCCAGGCGATCTAACCTGCGCGCGACCGCGTGGGAGGGGCGATTGACCTCAATCGCCGCCACGAACGTTCAGTTGCAGCGCCCTGCGGCGCACACGATACTGTTCGCCGCACCGCATGAACTTGAGCAATTGGATCCGTTTTCGCTGGGACTTGTCTCAGCTCCCGCAATTCGACGCCGCATTGCCCGAACACTACGAAATCGGTCCAGCAACGGCGGAAGACGAAATGGAACTGCGCAAAGTGATTTCGACTTCTTTTGTGCTCGATCCATCCTGGAATCCGGCGACGCAGGAAGTCATGGAGACCATCGAGCCGTGGCTGGAGCGGGCCTTCGCTTCGCCCGCAAACGGCTGTCTCGCCTTGCGGCACGGCCTGCGCATTATCGGCGCCGCCGTGATTGCCCAGAATCCCGAGGCCGAAGTCCATCTTTCTCCCGGGCCGTGCGTCTCGATGGAATATCGCAACCGCGGATTCGGCACGCGTCTGCTCGAACAATCGCTGACGAAACTACGTGACGCGGGATTGAAAGAAGCGATCGCCATCGCGCATGAAAACGCGCCGGTCACAAAATTTCTTTACACAAAGTTCAACAGCACCGCCTCGCCTTACGAGCCGACGCCGCTCGTGCCGGCGTAGAGTCAGCCCTTCATCCCGACCGGATATTTGGGAGGCGGCAAATTGCGTTCCGTCCGCTCTCTGGGTAGCACGCGCGTCTCGCGCGCCTGGTTTCGGCGTCTCGCCGAAACGAACTTTTCCAAAAACATCCGCCGAAATGTGGTAAGGAAAGTTCGCGATGGCGAGCCGCCATCGCCCGACGCGCGCGAGACGCGCGCGCTACCGAATCGGCTCGAATTCTGAATCCGATCGCGCAGTTTCGCGCATCTCACCTGATATGATCCAGGACCTTAAGTTTGCTCTTCGTCAGCTTTTCAAAGCGCCCGGATTCACCATCGCGGCCGTGACCGTTCTCGCCCTCGGCATTGGCGCCAACACCGCGGTCTTCAGTCTCGTTCACACGATGTTCTTCGCGCCGCCCCCCTACGCAAAGGCGCAGGAGGTGGTTCAAGTCTTTTCGCAGGACAAGAAGAACCCGAAGACGTTTCGCGGCTTTTCCTATCCCACCTACGCCGACATCCGCGCTCAGAACACCGTCTTCACTGACGTCATGGCTTACAATCTGGCGCTCGTCGGGATCGGCCAGAAAGGCGACACGCGCCGCACCTTTGGCGCCATCGTCAGCTCGAATTATTTCTCGGTGCTCGGCGTTCCGCTCGCCCGCGGGCGGACCTTTCTGCCGGAAGAAGAAACCCTGGGGCGGAACGCGCCGGTCGCGATCGTCAGTTACGCTTACTGGCAAAAACATGGTCTCGATCCGGCAGTGCTCGGCTCGGAGGTGCTAGTCAACGGCCGTCCCTTCACTGTCGTGGGGATCGCGCCCCGCGGCTTCACCGGGACCCTGCAAATATTTTCCGTGGAAGTCTGGTTGCCGTTCAGTAATTACGATCGGATCGCGAACGATTTTGAGCACGAGAACAAGAGCGCGTTCGGCGATCGCGCGGGACAACAACTGCTCGTCATCGGCCGGCTTAAGGCCGGAATGACGGCGGCCAGCGCGAAGCCCGCGCTCGAAGGCCTCGCGGCCAACCTGGAGAAAGCGTTCCCCGTCGAACAGAAAGACCAGACGTTCACGACCACCCCGATCTCGCGGTTCTCGGTCAGCACTCAGCCGTCGGGGAACGGCGGCCTGGCAAGTGTCGCGCCGATGTTGCTCGGCATGGCGGTGGTGGTCCTGCTCGTGGCGTGTCTTAACCTCGCCAACATGCTGCTCGCCCGCGGCACCGCGCGCCGGAAAGAAATCGCGATCCGTCTTGCGCTCGGCGGCAGCCGGTTTCGGATCGTGCGCCAGCTTTTGACGGAAGGGTTCGTCCTCGCGCTGCTCGGCGGCGCATGCGGCCTCGTGCTAGGACTTTGGTCGTCCGATCTTCTCGTCGCTTCGCTCGGCAAAATGTTGCCGCTGGATATCGTCTGGCTGGCCGGACCGAATCTCTCCATTCTCGCCGCGACGTTCGCCTTTTGCGTCGTCGGGACGCTCGGCTTCGCGCTCGGCCCTGCGCTGAAACTTTCCCGCAGCGCCGTCGTCGCCGATCTGAAGGAACAGGCGGGCGAAGATGTCGTTAGGCGCCGCTGGAGATTCCTTCCCAGGAACCCGCTGGTGGTGGCGCAAATCGCGTTCTCCCTCGCGTTGCTTACTGCCGCCGCGCTCTTTATTCGCGGCGCGGGCAAAGCCGCCTCGGTCGATACCGGTCTCACGCCCGGCGGGAGCTTCCTTCTCGAAACGGATGCGAGCCTCGCCGGTTACGAACCGAAACGCGCCCAGGATCTTTACCGCAGCCTCGAGGAACGGCTCGCGTCGTTGCCCGGCGTCGAACACGCCAGCGTTTCGGCGACCGTGCCCTTCGGGATGATTTCGCTCAATCGCAATGTGCAACGCGCCGGATTACAACCAGCGCCGGACGCCAAACCGGCCACGGCCGCCGAAGGCCTCGCCTTCAGCGCCGCCTGGAACAGCGTCGGCGCCGATTATTTCAACACCGTCGGGCTGCGCGTTGTGCGTGGCCGCGTTTTCAATCAGGCCGAAGCGACGCAATCCGGAGGTCCGATGGTTGCCGTCATCGACGAAGTCCTCGCCAAAAAACTTTGGCCGCAAGGTGACGCCCTCGGCCAGCGCATCCAATACGCGAGCGACAACGCGCCGAAAGCCAAAAACGATGGGCGCGGCGTCGGCATGACCGGGGATCTCAGCGGCGAAACTGGTAAAGAGACAATCGAGATTGTCGGAATCGTTCCCACGACGAAACAGGCGCTCTTCGAGAAAGATTCGCCCGGCCAAATTTATCTTCCGTTCGCGCGCGGTTTTCAGAGCAACGTCTCGTTCTTCATCCGGTTCCATTCGCTCACTTCGGGCAGCGAAGTCAGCGTCGCCGATCTCCTTCGCCGCACCGTCCGCGAAGTCGATCCCGCGTTGCCCGTTCTGACGCTCAAGAGCTTTTCTCAACATCTCGACAGCAACTTCCAGCTTTGGGTCGTCCGCGCGGGCGCCGCCATGTTCTCCGTCTTCGGCGGGCTTGCGCTTGGTCTCGCGGTCGTGGGCCTCTACGGCGTGAAAGCCTACTCGGTCGCGCGACGGACTCGCGAGATCGGCATCCGGATGGCGCTCGGCGCCCAACCCGGCATGGTCTTGCGCATGATCATGCGCGAAGGCTCCGTCATGCTCATGAGCGGCATCGTCCTCGGCCTGCTCCTCGCCGCCGGCACCGGAAAAATCCTCAGCGGGATGCTCTACGAAGTCGGGGCGCTCGATCCCGTTGCTTTCACTTTCGCTCCCCTTGTCCTTGCCATCGCCGCGCTGTTCGCCACCTGGCTCCCTGCCCGCCGCGCCACCCGCATCAGCCCGATGGCGGCGCTCCGCACTGAGTAGCGTACGCCTCGCGCAGCCAGTACGAGAAGCCCGGGATCGGGGGCCGGACTGGCACCTTTCTCGCTATTTGAGGAAGCTGTGCGGTGTGGCTTCTCCATTCTCAGTCTCATTGTGTCTTTGACTGCCGGGTCCCTTCGGGCCCAGCTGGTTATTGAAG
>JBEEHU010000078.1:0-13240 GCA_041167565.1 Verrucomicrobiota bacterium
GCCTACCTCGTGCGACCGGCGCTCGGCACAAGCGCCTCTACATCTAATTCCTCATCGTCCCAAACTCAGACGATCGGCCAGCAGCTTGGGCAGGCCGGCCTTGATGATTTTTTCCTGCGCCTTCGCCACGTCGTACTTGAGGCGGCGTTGCTCGACCACCTTCTTCTCAACGTCGTAAATGCAATAAGCCGCGCGCCAATCGCCGTCGCGCGGCTGACCGACGCTGCCGACGTTGATGAAATATTTCTTCGCCTCCTCGATCATGAGTTGATCGACTCGCACTCGTTTCACGCCATCGTCGCGCACGAATGCGCCGGCGACATGGGTGTGCCCGAAGAAGCAAACGGTCGTGTGCTGATAAGTGAAACTCGCGGCCGCATCGAGATCGTTAAAGACGTAACCCCACTGTTCCGGCGTATCGAGGGTGGCGTGCACGATGGTAAAGTCGCGCACTTGCCGCGAGAGCCGGAGCTCGCGCAGCCATGCCTTGTCCTCTTTCGTCAATTGCTCACGGGTCCAGTTGATCGCCATTTCCGCGAGCGGATTAAAATCGCGCGAGGATTCCTCGAGCGACGCCTGCTCGTCATGGTTTCCCTTTACGACAGGACACGCCATTTTTTGGACAATCTCGACGCACTCATGCGGGTTCGCGTTATAACCGACGACGTCGCCCAGGCAGACGTAATCGGTGCACCCACGTTCGTGTGCGTCGGCCAGAACAGTGTGCGTCGCTTCCAGATTGGAGTGTAGATCGCTGAAGATCGCGAAGCGCATGGATGATTAGGGGGCTCGATCGGGAATCCGCTGAACTAACGGGATGTCCAACTTGTTTTCCAGTTCCTTTAAGCGGCGGAGCAAAGTCGGCAGGCGTTCCTTTTCCCCCATTTCGTAAAGGGAATGGAGCCGCTCGTATGCTTCGCGTTCCCGTCCGGCGCACTGCGAAAGTTCGTAAGCGGCGAATCGTTTCGCATAGCTCGGGGCGTCCGGCAGCGCCGCGGCTTTGCCAAAAAACTCAGCGGCGTGTTCGTGGTCGTCATACTTGTCGCGATAGAGACGCGCCATCGCTTCGTAAAGTTGCGGGCGTTCCGGGTTGTTCCGGATTCCGCGCTCGAGGAAATCCTTGCCGAGCTCGAGATATTCGCGCTGGGCCTTGAGGCGCAAGGCGAGACGCGGCTGGGACGGATCGTTCATCGCCGCGGCGCTCGCATTCCAAGCCATATGCCACGCCGCCATATCCCAAAACAGAATCGCGCGCGGCTGCAGGGTTGTGACCTGGCGGAATAAAAGCAGGACGCGCCCCCATTCCGTTCGCTCCCACGCCACATGCGCTTGAATGAAAAGAAAGTCGGCAACGAGCGAACGAAAGCCGCTTAAGGCCGCAATGAATCCGAGCTGCCCGATTTGTTCGCGCAAGCTCAGATTGAAATCGACCGTGCGGAAATGCAGATCGCGATGCGCCGCCGAAATCGCATGCTCCACCGGCAGCTTCGCCGCGCCGAACATCGCGACGCTGAGCAGGACGTGGAGAATTCGGATCATAGTTCCTTACGAAAAAAAACCGACCAGGCGAGCAGCAGGTAAAAGCCGGTGTAGAAGATGCCGAGCGTAGCCGTTTTGGCGAAAAGCGCCAGCGGGATGGCGTTGCCGGCCACGATATCGTCCGTCAGGTTGAACAGTTGCAGGTCGGGAAAAAACAGGGCGACGAACGCGAGAAACAATTTCGTCACCCATCCGGCGCTATTGGTTTGCAGCCAATACTCGCGCGCGATGCCTTGCAAGTGACCGATGAAATAAACCAAAGCCATGACCACGGTCGTGAATACCGTGGACGTCGCGAAGGTCGAGACGAAGAGGGTGAGCGAGGCGAGCAAACACGCTTTCGCGAAGATGATCGCGATGCCCGGAAGCAAACTGGCGCTAAAGACGGATGCGCGGACGCCGCGCAGCGCGTCGGCCATCTGATCAGGCGGCGCGCTGCTCATCTGACGCGCGGTTTCGCTGAGGACGGTTTGTTCGCGAATCGCCAGCACGAGAAGAAAAAGCGCGCTCATAGCGATGATGCTGATCGCGAGCAGAAGCAGCACGCCGAAAAGTTTGCCGAGCAGATATTCGATTCTTGGAACCGGCTTCGCCAGGATCGTATAGATCGTACGGTGCTGGACATCTTGCGGCAGCAGTTGCGCCGTCGCGACAACCGCCAGGACCGAGGTTGCGATGCTCATCGCACCGAGTGCGATGTCTTTCACCACCTGAAATTCCTGCTGGAAAGTCAGCCTCGCCATGAAGATTGAGCTGCCGATGACGACGAGCGCGAACAGGAGCGGGACGTAAAAAAGTTTCAGCCGCGTCAGCTCGGTCAGCGTGACCTGCGTGATCGCGGCGATGCGCCCGAACGAGAACGCGCGGTACGGAGGCCTATTCATGGAACGTCTGCGTCGCTTCGAGAAAAACGCGCTCGAGGGAAGTCTTCGGCCGTCCGCAATCGGTCAACCGCGCGCCGCGTTGCGCTACGAAAGCTTTGAGTTCGGCGATGGTTTCCGGCGACGCATTTTCCAGAACGAGTTCTGTTTGGTTTTCGATCCCGAGCAGATCGTCGAGCGCGCCTTCGCGGACGAGGACGCCGTTGGCGAGAATGCCGACTCGATCGCAAATCTCCTGCACTTGGCCGAGAAGATGCGACGAAAGCAGCACAGTTATCCCGCGCTGTTTGAGGCCGAGGATCAGATCGCGAATCTCGCGAGCGCCGGCGGGATCTACGCCGGCGGTCGGTTCGTCGAGAATAACCAGCGCCGGCTCGTGAACAAGCGCCTGGGCCAGACCGATGCGTTGCAACATGCCCTTGGAATAACCGCCGAGGCGCCGCTTGCCCGCATTCGTTAGGCCGACGAGCGTGAGAAGTTCTCCGACGCGATTCGTCAACGCCGTGCCGCGCAATCCGCAAAGTTTTCCATGAAAGCGCAACGTTTCTTCACCGGTAAGATATTTGTAGAAGTAGGGACTTTCGGGAAGGAAGCCGACGGCTTCGCGGCTGGCCACCGAATCACTGTCCCGTCCAAAGATTTGCGCCGAGCCGGTGGTCGGCGGCACAAGTCCCAGGATGATCTTGAGGGTGGTGCTCTTGCCGGATCCATTGGGCCCGAGGAGCCCGTAGATTTGCCCGGCTGCGACCTGCAGATTCAAGTCGCGCACTGCCACGACTGGCCGCCGTTGAAACGGGACCGGAAAAAGTTTGGTGACGCCGACGACAGCGACAGCGGGTCCCGCCTTCGCTTCGCTACGGCGTGGCAAGTCAGTCATGTCGAATTTCGAAACCGCGAAAAGCCGGCGGATTTGGCAACGGTGCTTCGGAGTGCTTCCTGATGTGAGCGCGCAATTCGCTTTGCCCGATGGCTTCGAGGAAGGCCCGCACTTCCTCCTCTTCGCCCGTGGCCAGGAGCTCGACCCGGCCGTCGCGCAGGTTCCGCACGGAACCGGTGACAGCGAACCCTTTCGCTATATGCCTGACCGAATAGCGGAAGCCAACCCCCTGAACATTGCCTTCGTAAAAAACCTGAATGGAGGAAGTCACGCTACCGGAAGATTGATCCGGCATCTCGCGGACGGCAAACGCGCAGCGCGTTTTATTGTCCCGGCGCCGGGGCCGGGAGATCGGCGGGCAAATCCTCGGGCGGAGGAACGAGCCGGGGATCGGTGGAATTGAGATTGAATTGATCTGCCGGAGGAACGCTAGGACGCGTTGTGGTAGCCGAATCGGTTGGCTTCGTTGTGACGGACGCAACCAGCATGGAGGAGCCCGCCGGCCTGATCTCTTCGCTCGAGACATAACCTTGTTCGCCCGTCGCGACGACTTGAACTTTGCTGTAGCCGAACGACGGGCGGATTAGTTTGACCAGCGTGTCTTTTGCCAAAGTGCTGTCTGGACTAACGCCTTGCCGCGGGCCGTGATGAAAGAACCCGGCGGAGTCCGCCGTCACCGCAAACAATCTGCCGTCGCTCGCAGTGGTTTGCGCCGGCTTAGGAGAGCTGCTGCAGCCGAGAAAAAAACAGGCGAGCGAAGCGGCTCCGAGACGAGTTAATCGAGCGTAATTCACCCCGGAATTTAAGCACGTGCCGCGCCACTTCACTTATACGAATAGACGAGACAAAAGGCGGTCGGCTCGCCTTCGAGTAAGCTGAGAGCGACAAAGTATTGTCCGCTGGCCGTCGGAGAAAATCCCGCGGCTGCTCTTTCGCCCTGGTTATAAACTTCGGTCACCAGCGGCTTGCCGTTTTCATCGTAGAGGTCGACCGAGATTTTTTTGGCCTTGGTATTCGCGGCAGCGGCGAACCAATACTGGTTACCGGCGTAAAGATTTACTGCGATCAACGCGCGCTCCGCCGGCTTGATCGTGCCGACCCAATGGCCGTCACGGAGTTTGAAGCCATCATTGGAAAAAGCGCCGGTCAGATCGAGAACGAGTTTGTGCGCCTCCACTTCGTCATCCGTTTCCGCGCGAAGAGACGCGCCGGCAGCGAAAATCATCAAGCCACAGAGAATCGCGATGCTCCGCCTCATTTCGCGTCCCCCTTGACCTGGATTTCTTCCATCAACTTTGTCACCGCCTGATTGAGCTTGCGCACTTCATCGAGGCTCGGGCCTTTGCCCGACTGAAACGCAACCAGCTTTTCAATGTCCGTGAGCTGGTCGTTCACGCTTTTTACCAGCGGTTCATTCCGGAGGTCGGCGCTGATGTCATTGACTTTGGAATGCAGGAAATTCACGACCGCCGGCTGGCGCAAAACCCGCGCGCTTTTCTCATCGTAATTCTTGATCACCGACGCGCTCACGACCTGGGTGCCGCGAATCCATCCGCCCAGGCTCACGAGGATCACGAGGTCCTGATCGCGATGCGATTGCATCGAGGCTTTCACCTCGTTCTGGGTCGCCTCGAGTTCTTCCTGGAGCGCATCCCATTCGCTGTTCTCGGCAAATTCATTGATGCTGTTGCCGCGGCTGAGCACGTTCTCACTTACCCCGAGCGCCTTCGCCAGCTTGATGATGTCGGTGCCGATGTTCTTCACCTGCTGGCTGTCTTGCGCTTCGACGGCGATGAAACCGTCTGCGATTAAGCCGCCGAGATTCAGCGCAATCTGGGCGCGATTGCGGTAGGTCATCGGGATCGGGGTGCGGTATTGGCCGGCCCAATCCGGTTTTCCCGGTTTTTCCAGCGCGGCAAAAAGTTCGCCCGGCGTGGGGATGGTCAGCGAATCGGTCTTGATCGCATTCGCCATTTGATCTGCGGCCAAAGGGGCTGGATCCGCGGCAAACGCCAGCGACGCGCTCGACAGGCAAAGCACCAAGCCCGTGCAGATCCGAAAACTCATGTGAGCGAGATTATCCGTGCCTGCGGAGATTTGCCAATGGGAATGTGGTTGTAGCCACGGCCCTGTGGGCCGTGTCGGTTCGGGTCCATCATTAATCGAACACGGCCCACAGGGCCGTGGCTACAGTAAAACAGCATTGCTTGCGACGGGTAAGGTGATGTAATTCGTCGCAGGTATGTCGCCCACCAGCATTGCAAAGATCAACGCGCGCGAGATTCTCGATTCGCGCGGGAATCCGACCATCGAAGTGGAGGTGCACCTCGAAGGCGGCACGATGGGCCGGGCGGCGGTGCCGAGCGGCGCCAGCACGGGCGAGCATGAAGCTTGGGAATTGCGCGATGGCGACAAGAAACGTTACGGCGGCAAGGGCGTGACGAAAGCCGTGCGCAGCGTCACAGAAGTCATCGCTCCGGCCATTGCCGGATGGGACGCGCTCGAGCAGGCGAAGATCGATAAGAAAATCATCGAGCTGGACGGGACGCCGAACAAAAAGAACCTGGGGGCGAATGCGCTTCTCGGCGTCTCGCTCGCCACGGCGCATGCGGCTGCGGCCGCTTCGAAGGTCTCGCTCTTCCGTTATCTTGGGGGCAATTCGGCCGTCACCTTGCCGGTGCCGATGATGAACATCCTCAACGGCGGCGCGCATTCCGATGCGCCGATCGATTTCCAGGAGTTCATGATCATGCCGAAAGGCGCGCCTTCCTTTGCCGAAGCGCTTCGCTACGGCGCAGAAGTTTTTCACGCCCTGAAAAATGTTCTGCACGATCGCGGGCTCTCGACGGCGATTGGCGATGAAGGCGGGTTCGCGCCGAAATTAGATTCCGCCGAAGACGCGTTGGAATGCATCGCCACCGCCGTGGAAAAAGCTGGTTACAAGTTCGGCGAGCAAATCTTCGTCGCGCTCGATCCCGCCGCCTCGGAGTTTTTCGACAAGGAACAAAACGCGTATGTGTTCAAGAAGTCGGACGGCTCGAAGCGGACGGCGGAGGAGCTGGTGGATTATTACGAAGCGCTAACCCGCCGCTTTCCGATCATCTCGATTGAGGATGGGTGCGCGGAAGATGATTGGGAGGGCTGGAAAAAACTGACGGAGCGCCTCGGAGACAAAATTCAGCTCGTCGGCGACGATCTGTTTGTCACGAACGTCGAATTCTTGCGGAAGGGGATTCATCTGGGCGTAGCGAATTCCATTCTGGTGAAGGTGAATCAGATCGGCACCCTGACGGAGACTTTCGCCGCGATCGATTTGGCCACGAAAAATAATTACACGGCTGTGATCAGTCATCGTTCTGGCGAGACGGAGGATACGACGATTGCCGACATCGCGGTGGCGACCAACGCGGGCCAGATCAAGACCGGTTCGCTTTGCCGGACCGATCGCGTGGCTAAATACAACCAGCTCCTGCGGATCGCGGAGGAACTTGGTGACAACGCCGTTTACGGCGGTAAAATGCGCTAGTGGAACATCCTGGCTACGGCGATTTCCGCGCGAGACGTGAAGCCACGGTTTGGCAACGCTTGAACAGCGTTCTGCGCGCCTTGCTCGTGGTCGCGGTTCTGCTTGTGATCGTGAGCCTGTTCGTGCCTCCCTACAAAAAACTCACGCAGAGCCGGGGTGAGATCGACAATCTTCAGACCCAGGTGAACGATCAGAAAATGCTGCTCGCGCGAGCCACGCGCGAAGTAAACCTGCTGAAGACCGATCCGGGCTATCTGGAAACGCTCGCGCGCGACCGCCTCGATTTGATGAAGGAAGGCGAAACGATTTTCCGCCTGGAGCCAGTCCCTCTGAAGCGGAAATGAATGTAGAGGCGCTGGTGCCAAGCGCCTGTCTGTTTGGTGCGCTTGGCACAAGCGCCTCTATCTCGCTTCGAGTCTGACAAGTTCACCTTGATAGGGCCACGCTTCCGCCGTCACGGCGAGGCCAGCTCGCACAGGGTTTTTACGGACGTATTCCCATTTCTGCGCATAGCTTTCGCTGTTACGAATCAGGTGATCGAAGAATCCTTTCTGCCAGTGCGGGCGATCAATCGGAATCACATTTGATAAATCACGCTTCAAGAGGCGGACCCACTGCGTGAGGATGAAGTCGAGACTACCTTGAACGAACAGATGCACGTGGTCCGGCATCAGGACGTAACGCCCAACCGCGATATTGCGCGTCTCGCCGATCTTGGAGAAAGTCATGAATCGGTTATGAACCCGCGCATTCGCCAGCAATTTCCAGCGGTGAGAGGTGTTAAACGTCACGAAATAAAGCGGCGGATCGTAACAAGCAAAAATGCGTTCAAGCCGTGGGGGTCGCTCCGGCATTCCGAAAATGTAGAGGCGCTTGTGCCAAGCGCCTACTCAAAACAACAGGTGCTTGGCACAAGCACCTCTACATTTGCTTCGCGCCCAGCAACGGCGCTAGATTCGGGGATGGCCACGGAAGTTGAGACGATCGATGCGGAAGCTCTGAAGTCGCGCTTGCGCGAACTGCGGAGGTTTCTTTGACCTCCCAAAGCTAGAAGGCCAGCTCGGCGCTCTGGAGGAGCGCATGAGCGCCGCGGATTTTTGGACCAACCGCGAACGCGCGCAGGGCGATGTCGAGGAAGTGTCGCGCATCCGCTCGCTCCTCAATCCGCTGCGAGAACTCGAGCGCGCGATGGAAGATTTCGAAGCGCTGGTGCAACTCGCGGCTGAAGAATCTGATCCAGCCCAGCGCGCCCAGACGGAAAAAGAAGTGGCGAACGAACACGGGCGGCTCGTTCATCAACTCGAAGAGTTTGAGCTCCGGCAATTTCTTTCGGGCGAAAACGATCGGGCGAACGCCTTTCTCACGATTCACTCGGGCGCGGGCGGAACGGAATCGTGCGATTGGGCGGACATGCTCCTGCGCATGTATCAACGCTGGATCGAACGCAGCGGCTTCTCGTCGCAAACGATCGATGTGCAAGTCGGCGAGGAAGTCGGAATAAAATCCACGACGCTGCTCGTGAAGGGTGAATACGCGTATGGCTATCTCAATACCGAGCGCGGCGTTCACCGGCTGGTGCGCATCTCACCGTTCGATGCAAACAAGCGCCGGCATACCTCCTTCGCCAGCGTCGATGTCGTTCCCGAGATCGCGGATTCCGCGCCGATCGATATCAACCCGGCGGACATCGAGGTGGATACGTTTCGCGCCGGCGGCAAAGGCGGCCAGAACGTAAACAAGGTCGAAACCGCGGTGCGCATTGTGCACAAGCCGACGGGGATTGTGGTCGCATGTCAGGCTGAGCGGAGCCAGGGGCGTAACCGCGAGCTGGCGATGAAGATGTTGAAGGCGAAACTTTACGAGATCGAGCAGGACAAGAAGCGGGCCGAGATCGACCGGCAATACGGCGAGAAAGGGGATGTCGCCTGGGGCAGTCAGATTCGGTCGTATGTTTTTCAGCCGTACCAAATGGTGAAGGACCATCGGACGGGAGCGGAGACGAGCGATGTGCAGGTGGTGATGGATGGCGCGATCGATCTTTTCATCCAGGCAAAGCTCCGGGGGCAAAAGGCAAAGAAAGGAGAGGGGAGCGAGCCGGAGATCTAGCTTCGGGCCTAACGAGTGAGCTGTCATCCCGAGCCGCGCAGACGGCGAGGGACCTTACAGCTGCAAACTGCCGCTATCGCGAACAATCTCGCGCAACTGACGAAGGATGCGTCTTGTTGCGCGAAAGCGGTGGAGCGCTTGTGAGGTCCCTCGCCGTCTGCGCGGCTCGGGATGACAGAGTACGCGCGCCGATCAATTCGGCGGGGGGCTCAAGTCGTATATCTCGACCAGACCGATTCCGGTAGCGCTACCCGCACCGCGCACAATCGCCGTGTAGTTGCCAGGAAGAAGCGTGTCCTGCAGCGCTGATTCGGCTGGTTTGGTCGGATCGAAATGTTCCGCCTGAATTAGTGCCGCCTTCGGATGGTTTCCCCAGTTGTCGTTAAAATCCACCAGATTGCCGGACGCATCTCGCAATTCCAAAGTCGGATCGCTTAACGGATTCGCGACGTTCGACGCGGCCAGGGAAGGCCCGAGTGCGCGGACGACAACTTCCTTCGCCTGGCTTCCGCCAACAATGAAACCACCAATCAAAATATCGTTGCCGTTCAGAACCTGGCCGCGCGACGAAATATTACCGGCCCGGCCGCCGGTCGTGTGGAGATCGTAAAGTTCGATAACGGTCGTCCCGGTCAGATCACCGTAACCATTGTCGAACGCTTGGACGACAAACGTATAGCTGCCCGGATTCAAGGTGGCGAGAATGGCCGACTCGCGGCTGTTTGGGGGATCGAGATGATAGTTGGCCGTTGCGCTGGGATTGGCATTGCTGATCCAATCATCGCTCGTCTGAATAATGTTGTTATTGGAATCACGCAGCACCATGAGGGGATCGTGGAGGGTGTTTCCGAGTCCGAGAGCGCGCAACGAATTGCCGAGTGCGCGCAACACTACCGTGGCGGGCTGTGATCCTTGCACGATGAACCCGCCAATCAGCACCCGCTCGCCGGTCCCCACCAAGGCGCGGGTGGAGAGGTTCACCAGATTTGGGGCGGGAAACGAGGGCTGATAATCCGGGCCATTGGCGTAAATGCTCTGCGCGCCCAGGATATCATCGCTCTGAAGCGTGTAGATGTTGCTGACTGTGGAGTTCATGATCGCGAGCTTGCTCTGTCCCGCTTCATCGGGATGATCCAGGCCGAGAACATGACCGAACTCGTGTAACGCGATCCGATGGAAATCCTGCGCGTCGGACCGCAACGGGCCGGGATACGAATTGAACGGGATCGCGCTATTAATAATGACGTCGGCTTCGTCCAGGATTTCCGGATTGGTGAAGTTGGGCGTAATGAGCGTGACTGCGAGTGTTCGACTCCCAAACGACTGTCCATAAAAGGTGCTGGCGGCCAGGACCGAGGTGTCGCCGTCAGTCCCCGAAGCCGGAAGAACCGAATTGCGATCCACCACGAATCTCATGTGCCCGAGATACTGATTCCAGATGTTGAGCGCATCTTCCGCGGATGCATTCAGCGAGGCCGAACCGTCAATGTAGGGCGTGCCGGTAGGATTGGGCGGCAGAGAAAGATGCATCACGACCGTCCGGTTCGGAGTCCACGCGAGGAGTATTCCTTGGTTAGTTTCTCGAACGAAGGCAATCGCAGTCGACGCCAGGATGGAAGCCGCGGTGGCCGCGATTAGAAGTCTGATTTTCAACGATAGATTCTAAGGAATCTACGGGGAAGGTAGGAGAGCTGTTAGCTTTCCACAAGTCGCAGCCGGGCGCTGGGATCGAACTTGCCGCGATTGAATTGGCGGCAGCAATCCAGACAAGCGATCGCGCGCTTGATCCGGTGCACGCGCGGGAAATTCCTCCTGCAGCGCGGGCACTCATAGAGATAACGGGGCGTCCGGCGTTGAATGGGAAATGGCAGGGCATGTGTCCGCGACTCATCGGCGATGTCCAAATCGCGGCACGCTTTTCTCCATTCGGTTCCGTGCGGTGCGACGCGCCGGCGGCCGGCGCGGAATTGCGCCAGCAAGTGCGCGATCTCGTGCCGCAGAGTGCGGTCGATCTCCGGGGCGCCGTGTTCGCGCAGCCGCGGATTCAACGAGACGAGCCTGCGCCGGAAATCAGCGCGCCCGGCCGCGCTAAAAAGGCGCGCGTTCCATTCCACTTGAATCGAGGCGGCGAGTTCGTCGGCGTTCAGCGCGCGGAGCAAGTCGCGCGCGATAGCCTCGAGCGCGTAATCGCGGCCGAGCACGACCAGCGCCGGAGCGGCCGGAAAGGTGAGATCGAGTTGTTTAAACAGCTGCATACGATTGCTTGTTCGCGTTCGTTTCACTAGAGCTGACGCGATTCATTATTCGCGCGACGATTTGTCCGGCGCGTTCGATTTCCTCCGCGTTGGTCTCGTGGCCTAACGAAAAACGAACGGCAGAACTGGCGAGCGCCGCCGGCCGGCCCATCGCCAGCAAAACATGCGAGGCAACAACGGAGCCCACCATGCAAGCAGAGCCGCTTGAAGCGCAGACGCCTTCGAGATCGAGCGCCATCAGAATTGTTTCTGAGCTCGAGCCCGCAAAGCTGACGTTGAGCGTGTTTGCCAGCCGATGAGTCGTGTCGCCGTTTTGCGTGGCTGCGGGAAATGAATCTTCGATCCGCGTCCACAAACGATCGCGCAAACCACTCTGGCGCGCTTGCTCCGCGGTGCGATCGCGCAAGATCCATTGCGCCGCGGCGGCCATTCCCACGATCGCCGGCACATTCTCGGTCCCCGGGCGGCGCTGATTCTCGTGCGCGCCGCCAAATTGCACGGCCTCGATCGGCACCCCGGCGCGAAGATAAAGAAGTCCGGCGCCTTTCGGTCCGTGAAATTTGTGCGCGGCAAAACTCGCGGCGGCAATCTCGCTCTCGCCCAGACGCGTCTCGACTTTCCCAAACGATTGCACCATGTCGCTGTGCAAAAAAACTCCGCGCTCCGCGCAAATCTTTGCCAGCTCGTCCATCGGCTGGAGCACGCCGGTTTCATTGTTCGCAGTCATGATGGAAACGAGAGTGGTGTCATTGCGTAGCGCGCGCTCGAGCTGCCCAGGATCGATCCGGCCGCGCTCGTCCACGGACAGGTATGTGACTTCGAAAGCCTCCCGTTTTTCCAGATATTCGAACGCATTTAAGACCGCGTGATGCTCTGTGCTCGCGCAGATCAAGTGGCGGCCGCGGTTGGCGTGAGCGCGCGCCAGACCGAGCACCGCCAGATTATTCGATTCGGTCCCGCTGCCGGTGAAAATGAGCTCATGCGGTTTCGCGCCGAGCAACTGCGCGAGGAGATCGCGCGCGTCATCCACCCCGGCGCGCGCTTCGCGCCCGGCGGCGTGGACGCTCGATGGGTTGCCATAGTGCTCTCGCAAAAATGGCTCCATCGCTTCCAGCGCCGGCGCGCAGAGCGGAGTGGTTGCATTATAATCGAGATAGATCATCTCACGCCGAAAAGTCCGCGGCGCCGGCGCGCCGCTTCGGTATGATTTGGAGCTGTTTCTCCTCGTAATAAACGAGGGAATCCGGCGGGACGCTTTGGATCAAGAAGACATTGCCACCAACGGTGCTCCGCGCGCCAATCACGGTGTCGCCGCCGAGGACAGTCGAGTTTGGATAAATCGTCACGTCATCCTCGATCGTCGGATGACGTTTCCCCCCTTTTTTGATTTTGCCATGCTCGTCCTTTTGAAAGCTGCGCGCCCCCAAGGTCACGGCGTGATACAGCTTCACCCGCGCCCCAATATCGCAGGTTTCGCCCACCACCACGCCGGTCCCATGGTCGATAAAAAAATGGTGGCCGATTTTCGCGCCAGGGTGAATGTCGATCCCCGTCCGCGTATGTGCCCACTCCGTCATCAGCCGGGGGATGAGGGGCACTTTCTTCTCGTATAACAGATGCGCCATGCGCTGGATGGCGATCGCCTCCACGGCCGGGTAGGCGACGATGACTTCCTCGTAGCTGGTCGCGGCCGGATCGCCTTCGTAGGCCGCATCGACATCCGTCCAGAGGACTTGGCGCAGTTTCCCTAGTTGCGACATGAACCAAGTCAGTATTTCCTCGGCCTTTTCATCCGCCGCGTCGCGGTCAAGTTGGTTGAAGCTTTTGGAAATCTCCGGCTTCATCCGGAGATGCAGTTTCCTGATCCGGCTTCGGGTCACATCAGGCAGGTCGCTCGACGCGACCAGTGCTTCTCCATGAAACCCGGGGAACATCAAACTCATCAAATCCACGCAGGCCGATTCGATCGCCGGCCGGGACGGAAGCATGGCGGCGGCGTCGAGGTAATTAATCCCGCCGCTCTCGGTATAGGTGCGGAGGAGTTCGTCGGCGGCGT
>JBEEHU010000079.1:0-4141 GCA_041167565.1 Verrucomicrobiota bacterium
CGCAACACCGGCTTAAAAGGGTACCGGCTCAAAGTTTTCGAGCGCTTTCCGCGCACGGGAATTCCCGACGCGTTCGAGAGCCTTTCCGAGTACGAAGATTACTGCAAACTGCTCGTCAAAACGGGCTGCGTCGATAACGCGAAAAAAATCTGGTGGGACATCCGCCTTCATCCGTTTTTCGACACGCTCGAGCTGCGGGTTTGCGATGCGCAATCACGCGTGGACGACACCCTCGCGCTCGCCGCTTTGATCCAGGCCATCGTGGCGAAGCTCTATAAAATGCTCCGGCAAAACACGACGTTCCGGGTTTATCGCCGCCGGCTTCTCGATGAGAATCGCTGGCGCGCGTCACGATATGGCATCGACGGAAAGCTGATCGATTTCGGGCGCGAAGCCGAAGTCGAGACGAAGAGTCTGATCAACGAGTTGCTCCATTTTGTTTCCACGGAAGTGGATGAGCTCGGAAGCAAGCGCGAGATGGCGCACATCGAACGGATCCTGCGCGAGGGCACCGGCGCCGACCGCCAGCTCGCCGTCTGGGAGGAAACCCAGGATATGAAAAAAGTCGTCGATCAGATTGTGGCGGAGACCTACGAAGGGTTGGATGTCGCACCAGTTGAAACGCCCGCTTAGATGCGGCAATCCTGAATTGCTCCCGCTCACTTTTCGCGTAATGCTGACCGCTCTTTCGCCGACAAACCAACATGCCTGACCGCGCTCATACCGTAGAAATCGATCCAGCTATGCAGCCCGGCGCGCGCAATGCGATCCGCGATTGCCTTCGGCTCAAACCGGATGAGCGCATCACGATTATCACCGATGAAATCACGCGGGACATCGCGGCGGCGCTTCAATGTGAAGTGGAGGAAGTCGGCGCAGAGCATTCCGTTTTCGTTTTGGAAGAATATGCTGAACGGCCGCTGATCGACATGCCGGCGATCATTCTCGAGGACCTGGCGCAGTCGCAGGTCAGTATTTTTTGCGCGCAAACCCAGCGGGGCGAACTGCGTTCCCGGATGCAGATGAGCGATGTGGTGAACAAGAACCGGATCCGCCACGGCCACATGGTCAACATCACGCGCCAGATCATGCTCGAAGGGATGCGCGCGGATTTTCTCGCGGTGGACGCGCTCAGCCAGCGGCTGGTCGAACGCGCGCGCATGGCCAAGCGCATCAAATGCAAAACGCCGGCCGGCACCGATTTCGAAGCGGAGTTTTCGCCCGCGCTGAAGTGGCTGAAAACCAGCGGCATCATCACGCCCGATAAGTGGGGTAACCTGCCCGGCGGCGAAATTTTCACTTCACCGGCCGACTCTCGCGGCCTCTTCGTCGTCGATGGCGTCGTCGGCGATTATCTGTGCCAGAAGTACGGCGACCTTCAGGAGACGCCGTTGCGGATCGAGGTCGAAAACAACCGGATCCGCGATCTGCAATGCGAGAACCAGGAGTTGCTGGAAGAATTTGGCGCCTACATCAGTACGGACGAGAACAGCAATCGGGTCGGCGAGTTTGCCGTCGGTACGAACACTGCGTGCACGCATGTGATCGGCAATATTTTGCAGGACGAAAAGATTCCCGGAATCCACATCGCCTTCGGCCATCCCTACGCCGAACACACCGGCGCGAATTGGGTTTCAAAAACGCACATCGACTGCGTCGGCCGCGATTTCGACATCTGGTTCGACGCCGAGAAGGTGATGGAGCGCGGGAAATTTTTGGTGTAAGATTGACGCATGATCGATGAGATCCGAAAACGGCTGCAACGTGTGCCGTTTATCCCGTTTTTAGTGCGCACATCCGACGGTCACGAATATGCAGTGCCTACCGTCGACCACGCTCACATCGCTCCACGCGGCAATCGGGTTGTCGTTTTTGATGACGAGGGGACGAGTGCAGTGCTCGGGCCGCTGCACATCAACGGCATAGTCGAGCAGGCGAACGGCGCTTAGGTCGAAGCGGATCAGCTAATGGATCCGCAGCTTCGTTCTCCATTCAACGCCGATTTTTCGGCGGAGAAATACGCGGCGCTTTTGCGTTGCGTAAACGAAACGGAAAAGTGGCCGGCCGATTTTCGCATTTCGGAGACGCCGATCTTTCTGACACCTGAATTCACGAAGGACGTGACGCGCGCCGCGAATGAGATCGTCGAGCTCGTGCGAACACCCGGATTTGTGCGGCACTCGGCCTCGGCGATTCCGGCGGGTTTGGAAGTGCCAGGTGAATCGGCGCATCCGAATTTTCTCGTCGTCGATTTTGGGATTTGCACGGAGAACGGGCGGCTCGTGCCGCGCTTGATCGAGCTGCAGGCGTTTCCGAGCCTGTTCGGATTTCAACTTCTGATTCTGCATTGTTACCGGGCTGCCTACCCGGCTATCCCGAGCAATTGGACTTCGTCGTTTGGCGGAATCAACGACGAGGCCTACCTCGAGATCTTGCGCCGCGTAATCATCGGCGATGCGAAGACGGAGAACGTGATCCTGCTCGAGATCGAACCGGAGAAGCAGAAGACGCGGATCGATTTCGCGGCAACGCAGACCTTGCTCGGCATCCGCCCGGTTTGCCTGACGAAACTCAGGAAACGCGGCCGGGAGTTATTCTACGAACGCGACGGGGCGGAGGTGCGGGTCGAGCGGATCTATAACCGCGTCATCTTCGATGAATTGATCCGCCGGCCCGATCTCGATCTGCCGTTTCGCTTCCAGGATGATCTTGATGTTCGCTGGGTCGGCCATCCGAATTGGTATTTCCGGATCAGCAAACATTCGCTGCCATATTTAAAGACCGAGCATACTTCGCCCGCCTATTTCGCGCACGAATTTCCGGCTGGCGCGGCGATCGAAGATTATGTCTTGAAGCCGCTCTACTCCTTTGCCGGTCTCGGGGTGGAAATGGAGCCGACGCGGGAAAAATTGTCAGCGTTCGAGAAACCGCAGGAATGGATTCTGCAAAAGAAAGTTCGGTATGCGGAGTTTGTGCCGACACCCGATGGGCCGAAATCAAAAGCGGAGATTCGAATGATGTTCGTCTGGCCGGAAAGCGACCCAGAACCGACGCTGGTGAACAATCTCGTTCGGATGAGCCAGGGGAAAATGATGGGCGTCGATTTTAACAAAGAGAAAACCTGGGTCGGCTCAAGCATCGCGCTTCACCCGAGGTAATTTTTGTTACTGCGCGAGTTCCGCGTTCGTTTCCGCAAAGGCATTCACGGCGAATTCGAGATCTTCGCGCGAATGCGCTGCGGAAACCTGGGTGCGAACGCGCGCCGTTCCGTGCGGCACGACCGGATAAAAAAAGCCGATGACGTAAACGCCTTTCTCGAGCATGCGCGCGGCGAACTGTTGCGATTTGGCGGCGTCGCCGAGCATGATCGGCACGATGGGATGGGTGCCGGGCTTGATCGTTAGGCCGCGTTCGGTCAACGCCGCTCGAAAATACTTTGTGTTCTCCTCCAGTTTATCCCGCAGCTCGGTCGATGCGCTGAGGAGCTCAAGCGCCTTGAGCGTGGCGGCGACAATGTGCGGGGCAACGCTATTGGAAAAAAGATATGGCCGGGAACGTTGCCGCAAAAGGTCGACGATCTGTTTTCGGCCGCTGGTAAACCCGCCGCTGGCCCCACCGAGAGCTTTTCCGAGCGTGCCGGTAATGATGTCGATCTTTCCCATCACCCCGCGGTATTCGTGTGTCCCGCGGCCCGTCTTGCCGAGGAAACCGGAGGCGTGCGCATCGTCGATCATGGTCAGGGCATCGTATTTTTCAGCGAGCCCCACGATGCCGTTCAGATCCGCGATCGTGCCGTCCATCGAGAAACAACCATCCGTCGCGATCAAGCGAAACCGGGCGCTGCCCGCCTCTTGTAATTTCGCTTCCAGATCGGCCATGTCGTTGTGCTTGTAACGAAGCCGTTGCGCTTTGCAGAGGCGGATCCCGTCGATGATCGATGCGTGATTCAGCTCGTCACTGATCACGGCGTCCTTCTCGGAGAGGATGGTCTCGAACAAACCGCCATTGGCATCAAAGGCGCTCGGATAAAGAATAGTCTCTTCCGTCCCCAGAAATGTGGTTAACGCGGCTTCGAGTTTTTTGTGAATGTCCTGGGTACCGCAAATGAATCGGACGGACGCCATGCCGAAACCGTGCGTGT
>JBEEHU010000080.1:0-33923 GCA_041167565.1 Verrucomicrobiota bacterium
AGCTTGTCGCGGCGGTGAATGAGATAAACCTTCGAGGCGAATCGCGTCAGAAAAAGCGCCTCTTCCGCCGCTGAATCTCCCCCGCCGATCACGCAGACGGGGACATTTCGATAAAACGCACCGTCGCACGTCGCGCACGAGGTCAGCCCGTGGCCGATCAATTTTTCTTCGTTCTCCAGGCTGAGCCACCGGGCGGAGGCGCCGCTCGCCACAATCAGCGCGCGGGTCTCGATCCATTCGTCGTCGGCTTTGATGCGGATATGATCCGGGAGCGCTTCGAAATCGGTCACTTCGGAATAAGCAAAGCGCGCGCCGAATTTTTCCGCCTGCGCGTGCATGTTGATGATCAGTTGCGGGCCGTCGATGCCGTCCGGAAATCCGGGGAAATTCTCGACCATCGTCGTCGTCGAAAGTTGTCCGCCGGGCTGACGGCCTTCCAGCACAAGCGGGCTCAAGTTTGCGCGCGCGGCATAAATCGCGGCGGTCAACCCTGCGCAGCCGCTGCCCACGATGATCACTTTCTCCATGTGTAAAAGTAGCACACCGCGCAACGGAACATAGACTTCCGGTCTGCGCCGCCGCTATGTTTCCGGCGATGCCCGAACTGGCCGAAGTGGAATTTTTTCGCAGGCAATGGGATCCAGGGCTCGGCCAAAAGATCGTGTCGGTGCAGCTTCATCCGTGGAAAAGAATTTTTCGCGGAAGCGATCCGCGCGAGATGGTGCGCGCGTTAACCGGCCAGCGTTTCCTGCGTTCGCACGCGTGGGGAAAGCAGATGCTCTTCGAATTTTCCGGCGGCAATTGGATCGGGATCCATCTCGGCATGACCGGCAAGCTGCGAACGGAACCATCCGGCTTCCGACCGGAAAAACACGATCATCTCGTCCTGCGTCAGGCACGTAGGGCCCTCGTTTTTCGCGATGCTCGTCTGTTTGGCCGGGTTCGATTTCATCATGGAAAATCGTCGCCGGCCTGGTGGCGATCGGGTGCGCCCGACATCGGCTCGGCTTTGTTCGATCGCGCTTTTCTGAATCAATTCCTCGATCGCCACGCGCGGGCTCCGATCAAGTCCGTGCTCCTGCTGCAAAGCGGCTTCGCCGGAATCGGAAACTGGATGGCCGACGAGATTCTCTGGCGCGCGAAGATTCCACCGCTGACTGCGGCCGGCGCCTTATCCACCGCGAAACGTGCGCGCCTGTTTCAAGAGACGCAATTCGTCGCGAGTGAATCTTTGCGCATTATAGGCCCGGATTTCAGCGACCCGCCGCGCGATTGGCTGATCCATCAAAAATGGAAACGTGAAGGAGTCTGTCCCCGCCATCGCTCCCTTCTCCGCAAGCAAATGATCGGCGGCCGAACGACCGCCTGGTGTCCGCGCTGCCAAAAATAATTACGTCGTTACATGCACGACGATCTTATGAAATCCAGTCGTGCCTGATTTGAACGGCCGCTCTTCGTCCCATTCCTGCATTTCGCCTTCGCCGTCGGTCGCGCGGACGACGAGCGTGTAATTGTCCGGACCAGGCGGCCGCCAATCGTAGCTCCACAGAGCCCAGGTTAATTTCGTGCCGGGATAATCGAGCTTCGCTTCCTGCCAGTTTGCGCCGTCGTCGAAGCTGACTTCCACGCGCGTAATCCCGCGGTCGCCGCCGAAGGCAACGCCGCGGACGGCGATCCCGTCCGTGGAAGTCTGCGCGCTGAAGGTGGAGTCGTGATCGGGTTGATCGAAACGCGATCGCGTCGGCACAATGAAGTCCGGTCCCCAACCTTGTTTCTCGTAAAAGCCGATGGCACTCGCGTCCGCGACCTCAATCCGCGTGATCCACTTCACGTGTTTCTCGCCGAAGTAACCGGGGACGATCACGCGCGCCGGAAATCCGTGGCGATGCGGGAGCGGCTCGCCGTTCATCTCGTAAACAACGAGCGTGGTCGGATCCATCGCCTTCTCCAGCGGGATAGTGTCGGTGTAATTATCGACGCCGTGCAGCCGCACTTTCGCTGCACCGGGCAACGGCGTCGCGGCATTCAGGAGCGCGCCCATCGGCACGCCTTTCCAAATCGCGTTGCTCATCAGGCCGGCATCTAGGCCGTTACTGATGCACATCAAGGTTGTTTCCTGCGTGAGCGCGGATAGCGCTTTCAGGCGGTCGAGCCGGTAAGTTTGCCGCGTCTTGACGAGGCCGGTCACTTCCAACCGCCAGAGCGCGGCGTTGACCAGCGGATCGACGACATTTTTTGTGACGCAATAGAATTGGTCGTTAGGCGTGATCGGTTGAACGGTCCGGCCTTTATACTGAAGGCCATCGTAACTGAAGGTCGCGACCCGGTAGAGTTTGCGGAGAAGCTCGGCTCCGCCGCCGGTGATGAGGAGAGCCCCGCCGCCGATGATCAGCGCGCGCCGTCCAATCCCAGGACTAAATTCCTGGTCGTTTATCTCGACCCTCGGACGTGTGAGAAAGTGGAAAGCGAGAACCGCTGTGCGTTCGAAAAAGAGAAACGCCGTGAATAATCCGAGGAGCGTGACGACCGTGGCGCGGTTAATCGGCAACCCGAGATAATGGGTGCCCAGAACCGGCCAGAGAAAAATCGCCACCGCCAAAAGCGGAAGCAAAATGAAAAACGCGCCGGTGAAGCGAAGGCCGGTGTGGCGCCGGCGACGCATCACGAGCCCGTAAATCATTCCGCCAAAAGTTCCGAGCAGAAGCTGACCGGCGATCACCGAACCGACGCCGAGCTGCTTCATGTGATTGTACCCGCCGACCCGGCCCATGAGCGAAAGGAAAGTGTCCGCCGGGATGAAAACCGAAAGGCGATCGCCGAAGATGGCGAGGGGCGTCGCTACGCCGAAGAGCCAGACGAGCAGGAGCATGACGCTGGTCATGACCACGCCTGCGACGAAGCCCGCGAGTAAACCGGCCCCGATCGCTCGACCACGCGTCATGCCGCCGAGGTTACAGGATCAGTTGGCGCACGAAACCAAATTCTATGCGCGTCGCTCAGCGGCGACTCGGAACAGCGTCGCGATAATTCGGATGCCCGCGACGAATGTGCCGCGAAAGGTGCCGGACACTTTAGATTCACCGCCGGTCCGGCATCTATGATTCACCGGCACTTCCAGGATACGCAATCCGGCGCGCGCGGCGCGCATCTGCATCTCCAGGTTCCAACCGTAGGTTTTTTCCTTCATCCCGAGCCGCTCGAGCGCTTCGCGCCGGATGGCGCGGAATGGACACATATCCGTGTAGCGAACGCCGTAAAGAATTCCGAGAAGAACGCCCGCGGCGCGGCCGGCGAATACTTGCTGGAAATTCATACTGCCGGGTTCGCGCTTCCCGCGGGTGCGCGAGCCAATCATAAAATCCTGTTGTCCGTCAGCGATGGGTTTAACGAGTTGCTCCATCAGTTCCGGGCAATCGCTGCCGTCGCCATCGAGAAAGAGGACGATGTGACATTCCGGCGACAGAGCACGAATTCCAGCCGCGCAGGCGCGGCCGTAACCTGGAGCCGGCTCTGCCACGACTTTCGCGCCGGCGGCGCGCGCGCGTTCGGCCGTGCGATCGGTGCTGCCGTTATCCACCACGATCACTTCGTCTGGTAAACCGGTCGTTAGGCAGGCGCGCACTACATCCGCGATCGGCTCTTCTTCGTTCAGGGCCGGAATAATTACGGAAATCCTCATCCCAGGACGAGCCACGCGAGCGAGAAATAGAAGGCCAGGGCGAAGAAATCGGTGACTGCCAGCGTGACAGGACCCGCGGCAATTTTCGGATCAAGTTTCAATCCGTGCAGAAGTGAAGGAACGCTGAATCCAAACAGACAGGCGGTGACCAGCGACACCGCGATGCTAATGCCGACGACAAAGGCGCCATTCACATCCTGGCGCCAAATCCAAACGATCGCGCTCACGAGCGCGCCGCACGCCAGGCCGAGCAGAAGCGCGGTCGCAAGTTCGCGCCGCAGGTTTTCCAGGAACCAGCGCCGCGTCAGGGTGTTTACCCGCAACGCCTGGATCGTGAGCGTCATCGATTGCATGCTCACGCTCTCGTTTAACCCCAGCACCATGGTCAGAAAAAACGCGACCACCAGGCTGCCGGAGAGCGTGGCTTCAAACGCACCCGCGAGCACCGCGCAAGCCGTGCCGGCGGCGACCGTGGCCAACAACCACGGAAAACGGTAACGAAAAACCCGCCACGGCGAAGCGCCTCGGATTTGCGCCAGCCGGAAGCCGAGCGCCTCGAACACATCGTCGCCGAGATTGCCGACGGTGGGCCGCTCCTCTTCGCGCTCGCCCAACTCCAACATCTCTTCCGCGAACAGGCTCACATCCACTATGCCCACCACTCGCCGCGCACGGTCCACGACGGGAAACGCGAAAAATTTATAGAGGACAAAGAATTCGCACGCTTCCAGCACGGTCGCGCTGGCTGGAATGGCGACGACGCGACGCACCATGATTTCCTCGAGCGGTGTTTCGAGCGGCGCGGTCAGCAACCGACGCGTGGGCAAGACTCCGACGAGACGTTGCTCGGCATCGATCGCGAAAAAATAGATGACGCGCTCGCCGACGCCCTCGCGCCGGATGCGTTCGAGCGCGTCCGCCACGCTCATGCTCGCGTCGAGCAGCGGGAAATCTTTGCGCGCGTGATCCTCGATCGGCGAATTGAAATCCGGAAGGCTAATGGCCTCGCTCATCACCTACTTTTACGCGATGAACGATTCCTTTGCTCCGAAGAATGTTGGCCGCTTCGCTGAAATAATCGCGCACGTCGGCCTGTTGCCGGATCCAATCGAGATAACGGCCGATGCCGGTGGCCAGATCGACTTGCGGCGCATATCCGGCTGCGCGGATGCGCTCGGTCCCACTCGTTAGGTGGCGCATTTCACCGGGACGGAATTCGCCGCGCGCTTCCGGCGCGATGTGGATACCTAGCGCGTCGGAAATTTGTTCGGCTACTTTGCGAATGCTGACGCCTTCGCCGCTGCCGACGTTCACCGCCAGGCCGTCGAGCTTGTCGGTTTCCGCTGCGAGCAAATTCGCGCGCGCGATATCTTCGACGAAGGAGAAATCGCGGGTCTGCTCGCCGTCTTCGTAAAGGACCGGCGGGAGATCGTTGAGCAGGCGCGTGCAGAAGATCGCGATCACACCGGTGTACGGATTGAAGATCGATTGGCGCGGGCCGTAGGTGCAGGAATAACGCAACGCCACCGTCGGGATGCCGATTTGCCTGCCCCAGAGCAGTGTCAGCTTTTCCTGGTCAACTTTCGTCAGGCCGTAAACGGTTTCGCCGCCGACGGGCGCGCGCTCAGGAGTCGGCGCGCTTTTCGTGACGGCCCGACAGATCGGACAATGCACGGACCAATCGCCGGCCTGCAGTTGCTCGACCGGCCGCACATCGGGAAAAACCAAACCGTGCTCCGCACAAGTCGCCGCGCCTTCGCTGTAAACCGCCTGTGAAGATGCGACGACGATTTTCCTAATCGGCAGCTTTTGCTCGCGAATCACCTCAAGCATTTGCGCGGTGCCAAAGCTGTTGACGTGAACGTACTTCGCGATCTCGGGCATGTAACCGCCGTACGCCGCCTGGTGAAACACCACGTCAATATTTTGCAGAGCGGCGGTGATCATTTTCCGGTCGACCACATCGCCTTCGATGAACTCGACATCGTGTCTGATCCAGGCCGGTTTTCCATTGCGATGGGTTTGCGGCTCGAGGTTATCGAGAATGCGCACGGACCAGCCTTCGCTCTGCAATAAATCCGCGACGTGGGAACCAATCAGACCAGCGCCGCCGGTGACGAGAGCACGCTTCATTTCGCTGCGCTTGCGCCGAGCGCGCTGGCTTTGACCTCGGGCCAGATTCGCCCGCGCCCTTCTTTCTTCAACAACCCATCGAGATAAGCGCGAGTGGCCGGCGCTTCATATCCGGCGCTGATGCTCTCGTGATCAAACAACTCGCGGCAAAGTCGCGCGAGAGTCGCTCGATCGTCCACATCGTACCAGGTCGGCAGGAAGTGCACGTTGAGGTTGAGTTGCCGGGCGCGGGCAATGGTTTCCTCCAAGACGTGTTCGGTGCTCCAGGTGATGCCGGAGAACAGAGCACGGTGAAGTTTTTTAATCCCGATCAAATAATACCCGCCATCATCGGATGGGCCGAGAACCACTGCATCGCCAGGTTGCGACAAAATCTCCACGGCTTGGGTAAAGGCAGCCGGCGGAACGGTCGGGCTGTCGGAATCGATCAAGCAGAGTGATTCAAAACCGAGACGCAATAAATCTTCGGTCGCGCAGGCAAGCCGTTCGCCGAACGCTTCTCCCCGTTGCGGCACGAGGTCGAAGTTTTGCGGCAATATTCCGTTGTAGGCCGCCTCAGCCCCCAGCGGAGTGTAGACGGCTATCCCTCGCGCTCTTCCTTCCATGGCGATGGCCGCGATCGCAGCGGCTGTGTCGCGCAGAAAATAAATGTTGAGCGCAGCCGCTTCTTCCGGAGTCAAGGGCGGAGTAAGCCGTGTCTTCACGCTCCCCGCCCGCGGCGCCTTTGTCATCACGGCCAGAGCGCAAAGGCCCTTTGGAATAGCCGCTGGTTCGGCTGGATCAAGAACCCGGTTCATGCAGGCGGCTGTCTGCGTTTGAACGTAACGCGCGTCAACCCTTTTCACACAGGGCGTATTGATATCGCCCATCCTGCCAGGTCTTCATCATGCGCCACGGCTGAGAGGAAAAGAGACGATCCAATTCTCGCGCGGAAAGGATTTTCGCCTTACTCGGTTCTCGGTATCCGTTTTTCACGCGCGTGATGCTTGCCATCAACCACATCGTGTAGAGAGGGACCGATGCCCGAAAGGCGTAGCGTGGCTCCGCTATGAAACAGCGGCCGCCAGGACGTAGAACTCTATACATCTCCGCAACCGCGCGATCGCGATTCGGCAACACCGTGAAAAGCCTCGAGGCGATCAGGGCATCGAAGCTCGCATCAGCGTGTGATAAATCGAGAACGTTGTCGTGGAGGAAGCCGCAATTATCGAGGCCGCGTCGCTTAGCTTTTTCCCGGGCCCACTTCAACTGGCTCGGCGAACGATCCACGCCGATTACCCGCATTTCTTGAAACCGTTCAGCCAGACGGCAGGAATAAAAACCAGGGCCGCAACCGAGCTCGATCAGTTCTTCTCCGGCCCGCGGCAACCCATCCGGCCAAAGCGCTTTGATCATCCGCTGCGTGTCGTCACGAAAAAGTTTTTCTCGGCAGAAAATGTAGAGCCAGGCGAAGTGCTCAAATAAACTATCCGCTGATCCCTCTGCCGGGCGATCTCTTGAAACCGCTTGCTGCGACGCTCCGGCGCCGGGGATTTCATTCAACCGAAGGACCGCACTTTCGGCGAGCGCGGTCGGGTTGGTTGGCAGAGTTTTTAACACCTTTATTAAGAATTAATTTTCAATGAACGACATACTCTTAATCTTATCGGCGCGAACAACTCGTTTGGATTCGAGATTTCACCTCCGGAGCTGAAGGGATATTGCCCTGTTCATAACATTGCGTGCGCGTCCCGACAAACTATCCCGAATCACTGGAGACGAAATCTATTGGGCCTTATTCGAACTTGTTGGCTTCTTGTTGAGCGATCGTTTAACAACGCAAAATGCGAATCGTCAAAGTAGCGATGCTCGGATTGCTTGGATTCAGCGGGACCTGCGCCGCGGCCGAAGAGCCGTCGATTTTGCACATACAAAAAATTCTCGCCGGGAAGAGATTCGTTGACCTGACCCACGCGTTCGCGCCGGGAATCCCGCACTGGCATGGGTTTCCCGACGAGAAACGCGAGACGCTTTTTTGGTACGACAAGGGAAAGGGATCGATTGGCGAAGGCTTTTTCGCGGAAACTTTTATCCACGTCGGGCAATGGGGAACGCACGTCGATCCGCCGGCGCACTTCATCCGCGGTTTGCGCACCGTCGATCAGATTCCGTTACAGGAAATGGTCCTGCCGCTGGTGGTGATCGATGTTCACACCGAGGCGGCGAAGAACGCGGATTACACCCTTTCGCTCGAGCGGGTGAAGAAGTGGGAAGCCGATCATGGCGCCATTCCGACCGGAGCTTTCGTGGCGATGAGAACAGATTGGTCGAAACGCTGGCCCAACGGTGATGCGATGGAAAACAAGGGCGCGGATGGTGTTTCTCATTACCCGGGTTGGACGCTGCCGGCACTGAAATATCTTTACGAAGAACGCAAGATTACCGCTTCGGGACATGAGACGACCGACACGGATCCTGGAATAGCCGCGTCCAAAGACGACGCAAGCCTCGAGACTTACATCCTCAGCACGAATCATTATCAGATTGAGCTGCTCGCGAATCTCGATCAAGTGCCGGAGACCGGCGCTCTCGTCATCGTAAGTTTTCCGAAACCAAAAGGCGGCTCAGGATTTCCCGCACGGGTTTTCGCGATCTGTCCGCCCTAGCGGCAGCGTTGAAAGAGTGCGGGTTTGACCGGGGCGCACGGTACTCGTAATCGCATCTCAAGTGGATTTGCTCGACGAACTTCAAACCCGGCTGGTTTGCGGAGATGGCGCCATGGGAACAATGCTGCTCGAGGCCGGCGTGCCGCTCGAGCGTTGCTTCGAGGAGCTTTGTCTCACGGACCCGGAGCGAATCGAAACGATTCATCGCCAATACATCGGCGCGGGCGCGCGAGTGATTGAAACAAATACTTTCGGCGCGAATGCGGTGCGGTTGGAAAGATTTGGGTTGGAATCACAAGTCAGGGAGATCAACCGCGCGGCAGCGCATCTGGCGGTAAAGGCGGCGCGGGGAAAAAATGTTTACGTCGCGGGAAGTGTCGGGCCACTGGGGATCACCGGTGACGAGGCACGTTCGCGCGGGATCGATCGCGCGCATTGCTTTCGCGAACAAATCAGCGCGCTGCTGGAAGGAGGAGCACAGATTATTTTCCTCGAGACCTTTATGGACTTCGGAGAAATGGAAATCGCATTGGGGGCCACGAAAGAGAGCGGCGATGCCTTGGAGATTTGCTCGTTTGCTTGTGCACCCGAAGGGAGGCTCGCGTGCGGGATGTTGCTCGTGGAAGCGTTTGCAAAACTGCGCGGGCTCAGCGCGAGAATGATGGGAGCGAACTGTATGAACGACCCGCATGCCATGATGCAACTATTGCAAGGTCTGCCGGCGGAAAATATCCTCGCCGCCTATCCTACGGCCGGCGCTCCAGAGTATCGTGACGAGCGCTTTATTTATCCTGCGGCGCCGGTTGATTTCGCGGAGTCCGCCCGCGAGATGGTGGCCGAAGGCGCGCGATTGATCGGCGGCTGTTGCGGGACAAACCCGGAACACATCGCGGCGATCGCGGCCGCGATTGCAAATCTGAGGCCGGTTCGCGCCAAAGCGGTCCCGGTGGTTGCGGAGCCCGCGCCCTAAGACTTGAACTTCGTCCAGGCGCCGGTCTGATCACGCGTTTCTTGCGAGAGGAGACGACCGTGGCGTTGACCGAATTTGCGCGCGGCGTTTGCAGCGGTGAGTGTTGCGCGCATGGTCCAGATTCGCCGCGCCATTCTTGTCCAGTTAGGCGGGCTGCTCGTCGTCGCAGTCGGGCTGCTTTTTCTGTCGCGCCTTTTTCCCGTTGTCGATATTTTGGCTGACGTCCAGCAACGCGTCATGCGGTGGGGCGCCTGGAGCGCGATTTGTTATCCAGTCCTATACGCCTGCTGCAACGTGCTTCTTTTGCCTGGCGGCGTGCTAAGTATCGGAGCCGGTTTTTTCTTTGGGTTATGGTGGGGCTTTCTCATCGCTCTTTTAGGAAATGTTACGGGGGCGGCGATATCTTTTTTTATAAGCCGGTGGATCGGCCGCCAGTGGCTGAGGAGAAAATTGCTACGAAATGCGACGCTGGTTGCTTTGGAGCCTGCGGTCGAAAGGGAGGGATGGAAGATCATTTTACTCAGCCAGCTCCATCCGTTGTTTCCGACCAGCCTCTTGAACTATCTCTACGGTCTTACGCGAATTCGATTTCGAACCTGTATGATTTGGGTCGCAATCGGACAGGCGCCGGGTCTTTTCTTGTATTCTTATCTCGGGACGCTTGGCCAGTTGGGGTTGAACTTGGCCCGAGGTAAAACTCATCCGCGGGCGGCTGAGTATCTGATATGGCTCGGCGGATTTGCTACTGCCGCCGTCGTTCTTGTTTTGTTGGGAAGGATAGCGTTACGCCTGCTACAGCAGGCACAGCGGGACGCCGTGGCGGAAGAGATCTCAGGCGAAGCAGTCATGGCGGCGGTAAAGCAAGATCCGATTACGCTTAAACACTTGTAAATTAGTCTGATACATTTATTATTGCTCAAACTATTCAACGTAGAACCATGGTCCGCCTCACAAAAAAATATGATGTTGCGGTGATCGGAAGCGGGCATGCCGGAGTGGAAGCGGCGCTTGCGTCTGCTCGGCTCGGATGCTCCACCCTGCTGTTGACTCAGAATCTCGACACCGTGGCTCAAATGTCCTGTAATCCGGCAATTGGCGGTTTGGGGAAGGGCCAGATAGTACGAGAAATCGACGCTCTAGGTGGCGCGATGGGTCAAAATGCGGACGCGACAGGAATCCAATTCCGCATGCTCAATCGCACCAAAGGACCAAGTGTCCGGGCACCGCGAGTCCAATGCGATAAGAAGGCGTACCAATTCCGGATGAAGGCGCATCTCGAGCGGACACCCGGAATCGACATCGTTCAGGGGACCGTTTCACGAATTCTGCGTTGTCATGAGGGTAGAGTTACGGGCGTAGAGACTGATATAGGCATACATTTCGCCGCTGATGCAGCGGTGGTGACGTCTGGTACTTTCTTGCGGGGGTTGCTTCACGTGGGGGCAAGCTCGCGGCCGGGCGGTAGGATGGCCGACGCACACTCGATCCTGAGCGAATGTCTCCTAAAAATGGGATTCAAAGCCGGACGCTTCAAGACCGGCACGCCTTGCCGAATCAGTCGGCGATCCATCGATTTCGATCACTGTGAGAAGCAGGTTGGCGACGAACCACCACAGCGATTCAGTTTCTTGCCGCAAGACGATTGGGATTCGAACGATATTTTTACTTTGAATCGCGAGCCGTTCCACGTGGAACAGTTGCCTTGTTGGATAACCTACACAAGCCCCGAGACCCATGATATCATTAGAAGGAACCTCCACCTTTCCGCGCTTTATTCTGGCCGCATACAAGGCACGGGGCCGCGGTACTGTCCGTCTATTGAGGACAAGATCGTCAAGTTCGCCGACAAAGCTGCACACCAAGTATTCCTAGAGCCGGAAGGACGACATACCGAGGAATTCTATGTCAACGGGCTGTCAACGAGCCTTCCCTACGACATCCAGCTCAAGTTTATCCGTTCGATTCCGGGTCTCGCTCGCGCCGAGCTGATGCGGCCGGGGTATGCGGTCGAATATGATTATTTTCCACCAACTCAACTCCTCCCGAGCCTCGAAACAAAGCTGGTGGAAGGCCTCTACTTTGCGGGACAGGTCAACGGCACTTCTGGATATGAAGAGGCTGCTGCCCAGGGGCTTATAGCTGGAGCAAATGCTGCGTTAAAAGTCCTGCAGCGACCTCCCTTGCTTATTGATCGAGCGGAAGCCTATATCGGCGTGATGATAGATGATCTAACAACTAACGGAACGGACGAACCGTACCGGATGTTTACGAGCCGCGCCGAGCAGCGCCTTTCCTTGCGCCAGGATAATGCGGACCAACGGTTGACCCCAAAGGGTTTCCACGCTGGCTTGGTCGGCGATGCCCGGAACGCGGCTTTTTCAGAAAAGATGCAGCGCTTGGAACAATTGCGGCGATCGACCAATGAATTGAGAATCGGCGCCAAACCTGTCGCAGCGCTCCTGAAAATGCCCGAGTTCAGATTGGATTTGCTGCCGTCAGAAATTCGGAGCTTGGCGCCTCCCGAGTTGTGGGGGTTGGTCGAGACGGATCTCAAATACGAGGGATATGTTCAGCGGCAAGCGATCCAAAACGCAAAGGTGCTGCGCGACCATGGCCGTCGGATTCCAGAAGAGATCAACTATGAGTTGATTTCGGGTTTGCGTCTTGAAACCCGACAGAAGCTGGCAACCATCCGCCCATCTTCCATCGGGCAGGCAGCGCAAATATCCGGCATTACTCCCGCGGACATCTCGATCATATCAATCTGGCTGCGAAAGAATCGCATGGGCAGCGCAGTTGCTGAGCCACTTAGTTGAGCGAATAAGCTGTGTTGGCGCTTGCCTTAGCTGTTTGTTTTATTGGTTACCTGTTCGGATCTTTTCCGATGGGGTATTTCGCCGGCAGACTTTCTGGCGTTGATATTCGTGCTGTCGGGAGCGGCAATATCGGTGCAACAAATGTTCTGCGCGTCCTAGGAAAACGCTGGGGCTACACGGTATTTTTCGTGGATGCCTTCAAGGGCTTTGCGGCTGTTCGCCTGGCCTTTTTCATTGCGAGGCATATGCCGAATCCGCCTCAGCATCCGGAATATTTTGCCATCCTCGCAGCAATGCTGTGCATCGTGGGCCACACGTTTCCGGTCTGGCTCCGATTCAAAGGCGGCAAAGGGGTTGCGACTTCCGCCGGCGCGCTCTTTGGCCTCATGCCGATGTTGGTCCCGTTCATTGTCATCATTTGGATCATCATCTTCGAGACCACCCGCTTCGTGTCGGTAGCGTCGATTATCGCGTCAGTTTCATTGCCCGTAGCGGTCTGGCTATTCCTGAGATGGGGATATCTCGAAGGCATGGCCCTTCTCTATTTCTCATTCGCAATCGCGATCCTCGTCCTGTGGAGACATCGTTCGAATTTTTCTCGTCTTCTCAACGGAACGGAACAACGCTTCAGCCGTAAATGAGCATTCGACGCACCGCGATCCTCGGAGCAGGAGGCTGGGGCACCGCTCTCGCCGTGCTTTGGTCGAAACAAGGAAATGACATCACCTTGTGGGGAAACGATCCCGGTCGCGCTGAGAGCATTCGCGCGACGCGCGAAAACCGCGAGTATTTGCCCGGCGTAAAAGTTCCTGACGCGATCAAGGTCACGAGCAACATCGCGGACTGCGCTGACGCGGACCTGATAGTTTTCGTCACGCCTTCCATCGCGCTGCGCTCAGTTGCCGCGCGGCTTCGCGCGGCGCTTTCCGATTCGAACGCCGTCCTCTTGAGCGGCACGAAGGGAATCGAACACGGAACCGGACTGCGCATGAGCGAAATCCTGGAGCAGACTTTTCCACAGAACACAATCGCCGTCTTATCCGGCCCGAACCTTGCGATCGAAGTTTCGCGGGATCTTCCCACGGCAACTGTGCTGGGCTGCCGGGTTCCGGAATGCGCCGAGGAACTTCAACGGCATCTTGGCAGCGAACGTTTTCGCATTTATTCGAGCGATGAAACGATTGGCATCGAACTGGGCGGCGCTCTCAAGAACGTATTCGCGATCGCAGCCGGAATCAGCGACGGCTTCGGCTTGGGCGACAATTCAAAAGCCGCGCTCGTGACCCGTTCGCTTGCGGAACTTCTCAGGCTAGGGACAGCGATGGGGGGAAATCCGAAAACGTTTTACGGCCTCAGCGGCGCCGGGGATTTGATTGCGACCTGTTTCAGCCAGCACAGCCGGAATCGACGGGTCGGCGAAAAACTCGGGAGCGGCCAGACGCTCGAGCAAATCCGCGCCGGCACGCACATGGTGGCCGAAGGAATCCCAACGACCGAAAGCGCGTCTGAATGCGCGCGAAAACTAAATATCGAAACGCCGATCATCGATCAGATCTACTCCATCCTCTACGAAGGAAAGCGGCCCGACCAGGCGATGCAGGAACTTCTCGCGCGCGATCAAAAAGCGGAGCGCGCCTAATGCTTCGCGACTTTATCCTTCGGCAAATCGCGCAATAATCTCCGGATAGAGCGCGCGCTCGGCGATCTGGATGCGCGCGTGCAGCGATTCCGGGGTGTCGCCCGGCACGATCGGAACTCTCCGCTGCGCGATGATTTCGCCGCTGTCGATTCCAGCATCAACATAATGGACCGTGCAGCCGGTCGCCTGTTCGCCTGCGTCCAGCGCTTGTTTCCACGCTTCGATGCCGGGAAATTTTGGCAGCAGCGATGGATGGAGATTGATGATCCGGCGAGAAAACGCTCCGAGCATCGGCTCCTTCAGCACGCGCATGAAACCCGCCAGGACGACGAGTTCAACCCCCGCATGCTCTAACAATTTAACTAACTCCATTTCGACGATCGGCTCGAACCGCGTGCGGAATTTCCCGGGCGGCAGATAGACATTTGGAATGCCGAACTCGCGCGCGATATCCAGGATGCCGGCGGCGAACACATCCGACACGATCAACTTCACCGAGGCTGCGAGTTTGCCCGCGCGTATTTGTTCGAGAATCGCACGACAATTACTTCCCTTGCCCGAACCGAGAATTCCCAGGGCCAGCGCGTTCATTCGTCCGAATGTGTTTTCATTCGTTCGATCAGAGCGGAAGTCGATTGTCCTTTCTCGAAGGGGAGGATTCGAACCTCAGCCCCAATGTTCTCCAAGGCCGCACGTTCTGCGGAGTCCAATGTCTCGGGCGTATAGTCGCCGCCTTTCACATAAATCGAAGGACGCACCCTTTCGAGCAATCGAGTCGCGCGCATCTCCGGAAATACGACGACATGATCGACGCACTCAAGCGCAGCGACGATTTCGGCGCGGTCCGCCTCCGGGTTCAGCGGCCGGCCTTCACCTTTGAGCGCGCGCACCGATTGATCGCCGTTGATCGCCACCGCGAGCGCGTCACCCAAGGCGCGGGCGGCCTGCAGATAACGCACATGCCCGAGATGCAACAAATCGAAACAGCCGTTCGTGAGGACAAGCTTGCGACCTTCCGCGCGCATCTTTTTTTGGATCGCGGCCAGCTCCTCCGCTGTGACGATTTTTTCCCTCATGACTTCGGCACCACAAAACGTAATGCACTCGGCAGGATTTCAAAACGCGCCGGTTCATTGCCGACAAGTTCGCCGTCAACGTTGAACCACATGCCGGGCTTGGAATTCACCGTGAGTTTGGCGGCGCGGCGAAAAACGATCGCTTCACTCGAAAGGTGCGCGCCCAGCGCGACCTGCGCCGCCAGCAACGCCAATTCCGGCGCGGACCGCTCCTGGATCAAAATGATATCCAGCAGTCCATCGTCGAGCGAGGCCTCCGGCGCGATCAATCTCCCGCCGGCAACGTAGCGGCCGTTTGCGATGACGACGTTGTAGAGTTGGAGCGTCAACGACTCCGTCTCATCGAACGCGAGCGTGGTTCGGTACGCGCGCAGTTCCGGCAGCGCCGCCGCCGCGCTCCGCAAATACGCCAGGGGCCCCCAGGTTTTCTTCATCTCCGGCGTCAGCTTTTCGTCTACCAGGCCGCTGAACCCGCCAGCCGATACATTAACAAAATAGCGGACCTCGTCGCTCGTTACCCGCACCAGATCGATTGCGCGCGTTTGGCCGGCGCGAAGCACATCGAGCGCTTCGTCCAAATCGGTCGGCAGCCCCAGCGAGCGCGCAAAATCATTGCCCGTCCCGAGGGGTATCAATCCCACGGACGTTTCGCCGGCCTTTTCCCGAATCCCATTGATCACCTCGTTGAGCGTGCCGTCACCGCCCGCGGCGACGATCATTTTGCATCCGTTGCGCAGGGCCGTGCGCGCCAGCCGGGCCGCCGACCCGGCCTTTGTTGTTCGGTGAATCTCCGCGCGCGGAAGGCGAGCGATTCGCTCCACCAGATTGTCGAGGTCGCGCACTGAGCCGGCGCAAGGATTTAGAATTACGCAGATTTCGCCTATTTTTTTAGAGTAAGACACAAACAGCCCAGGCAGCTAGAGCGCATTCTTGGTTTCCAGTTCGGCGAGGAAGGCGGCGTATTTTTGGGTCACGGGATGATTTGGACCGAGCGCTTTCCGGGCAGATTCAGCTGCCCGGCGTGCAAGTTCTTTGGCTTCGGGAAGTTTACCCATTCGTTGCAGGTTGCCGGCAAGGTCATAACAGGCCTCCAGAGTTTCTAGATGCTGTGGGCCGCGCAATTTTTCTGCCAACTTAAGAACCTGGCGGTACACAGGCTCCGCGGCAGCGTAGTTAGCCTGGTTAAAGAGAGCGTTAGCCAGACCTCGGCGGCTTCTCGTGGTGAACGCATGCTCGGATCCGAACACCTTCTCTTCGACTGCGATTAGCTCTCGAAAAATGGCTTCGGCTTCCGCGTAATTCTTGTCACCCATGAGAGCGTTAGCCAGGCTATTGCGATTAAAGAGCGTATTCGGATGCTCCGGACCAAGAACCCTTTCCTCAAGGGCTATGACCTCCCGGTATTGAACCGCGGCCTCGGTGTGCTTACCCTGGGCCTGAAGCGCGTTAGCCAGACTCGATCGCCCAGAGAGGGTGTCGGGATGCTCCGGTCCCAAAGCTTTTGCTTCAACGCTAATGAGATCGCGCAAATCGGTCTCGGCCTCGGCAAACTTTCCCTGGCCCATGAGCAGCCTGTCGAGTCGAAGGCGACTGATGAGAGTGTCGGGATGCTCCGGCCCGAGGACGCGTTCTTCAAGACGGATAACATCACGAAGGTTCAACTCGGCTTCGGCATACTTACCCTGATGATCAAGGGCATAGGCGAGACTGCTCCGGCTTCTTAAGGTATCGGGATGCTCGGGACCCAGCACCTTGTTCTCGAGATCGACGACCTCACGATACTCACTTGCGGCCTCGGCGTGCTTACCCTGACGGTCCAAAGTCAGCGCTATATTATTGCGAGTCCGGAGGGTATCGGCATGCTCGGGCCCAAGGACCTTTTCTCTTATCACCAGGATGCGGCGATGCTCCGCTTCCGCTTCGGCAGGCTTTCCTCCATTATCAAGCGCAATAGCAAGCCCATTCCTGCTTAACAGGGTGTCGGGATGCAGGGGGCCCAGGATCCTTTCTTGCAGGGCTACGATTCCGCGAAACCCGCCGATAGCTTCATTATACTTTCCCTGGCGGTATTGTGCATAAGCGAGACGAGTGCGGCTCCTAAGTGTATCGGCATGCTCGGCGCCGAGAGCCTGCCCCCGAGCTTCCACTACCATTCGGAGGACGTCTTCGGCTTCGCGGTAGGTGCCTTGCTCAATGAGGAGGTCGCCGATGGCATGCTGGAGATCAGCCCATTGGGCTGGGTTACTTGGGCGATCCGTTAGCTTCTCCGCGGCGCGGAAATGCTCCATTGCTGTCTTGAACTGGATCCGTTTTTGCGCAGAGAAGCCGGCCAGTTGCAAAGCCTGGATAATCTCGGCTGGTTTAGGGGCTCCCGTCTTTCGCGCTTCATCGGCTGCTTGCACAGCCAGACGCTCCGCCTCGACGTAATCCTTAGAGACGTAGGCAGCGTTAGCGCGTTCATAGCTGGAAGCATCAGGGGCGCGCTTGAGATCAGCCGCCAGTTGAGGAAGCTTATCCCGCAAGACCTTGGGATCGACGCCGAGTTGTTTACCTAATTCGGCATAAACCCGTTCCTGAAGCGCGGCGGGATCTTCTTCCGCCTGAGTCTGACGCACCTGGGCTTCGACCTTGGGATAACTCAGGATACCTTCCCGCAGTTTGCTGACCTCCTGGGTCATCGCCACCACGGCATGTTCGGTGTCCGCCACACGCTGGGTGGTTTGGCGCTGACTGTGCAGCAGCCAGAACCCCAGTCCGACGCTGATGAGGAGGAGGATCGCGACGCCCGCGGCCCATTGTTTTACGCCGCGCCGCAGGCGGACCAGATCGTCGCGCAGCTTGAGGACACTGGCTTCCAAACCTTCTTTGCTGGTGAGCGGATGGAAGAGATGAGCGTCGGATTGCAAACGTTTGCGATAGGCGGCTTGCAGCGCGCGCAATTCTTCCGGCTCGCCCTCGCACACATCGACTGGAAACTTCTCGTCAATGAAGAGGTACCAGACTTTCTTGCCACGTTGCCGGGCATAAAGGGCTTCATATTGCGTGTAGCTGACCCGGCCAAACTGCGGATCGGGCGCCGGGGGCTCGGCCCCATAACAATTGCCGACGATTTGCAGCACGCCTTTGCATTGGTCGATCTGCTGACGGAGCATCGCCCGCAGATCGCCTGTTTCGGTTCCGAAAATTTCCTGCCAAACCGGCTGGTAACCGAGAAAAGTGAGCGTGTTGGCCGCGAGCTGCCGGCCGCTCCTCAATTCGCGGCTGACGGCGGAAATGAAAATAAGCGGAAGCGAGGCCACGGTAGGTATTACCAATTCAGGTGCGCTCTGGCAAGGCTTCTGGCGAGCGTATTCTCTTGCCATGCAGTGGCGCGCCGCGTAAAAATGCGCCACGATGAAAACACGCATTTTAAAAGGGGCCTGCCTGCTAACAGTCGGAGCGCTCCTCGCGAGCGCCTCTATCGGCACTGCTCGCGCGCAATTCCCCTATGTTCCGAGCCTGCCTTTTGGTGGAGGTAGCACGGCCGAGAGGGTCGTCACCGCCGCGGTCATCGCGAGCGTGGTTTATTTTATTGCGAAACAGGAGGCCACCGAACGGCAGCGGCAGGTTGCCGAAATGCGGGCGCGCCAGTCCTACGCGCACATGTCGCCCAAACGGAAAGCCGGCTTGAAGCAGAGAAAGGTGCGTTACATCGCGGTGGATACGGAGCGGGGCGCCAAGAGCTCGCCGAAAGCAAAGAAAACGGTGATGATTTACGACACGGAAACGCAAAAGATTGCCAGCAACAGCGCCTATGACGTGGCGAAAGCGCCGAGTGTCGGGAGCACCGCGAAAATCGACACCTACTCGGCCGAGTACGTCGGGTCGGGATTGTAGGCGAACGGCGCAGGCAGGTAGCCGCCAAGTTGAAAGTGATAGTGTAGCTGCCGCCATCGCTGACGACAGCTACACCGTTCCCCGTTGCTACAGGAGATTGTTGGCCTAGTTGTCGAGCTTGTAAACTTCGGCGAGACCTATTCCAGTGCTATTATTCGCACCACGGACCACCGAGCTGTACCTGCCAGGTCCAAGCGTCGTGAGGATTGCAGACTCGGAGCTTATCGTGGGTGCAAGTCCCGTGGCAGTGACGTCAGAAGCGTTACTGGCCTGCCCCCAGTTATCGTTGAAGCCAATCAGCACTCCATTAACATCGCGGAGCTCGAGGGTGGTATCGTCAAGCGCAGTTGGAACTCCAAATGTCTTCAATTCAGGTCCGAGAGCCCGGAAGAGGACGCGGCGCGCTTCTCCAGCGCCGATGATGACACCGCCAAAGACCGCGTTATCCCCCAATTGAGCGTTCCCGCGAACGGACAAGTTGCCGAGTTCGCCTACCGAAGTTTGGAGATCGTAGATCTCGATGACACCTATACCGCCGCTGCTATTTGCGCTCTTGATAATGGCGGTATGATTACCCGGCGGCAAGGTGGCGATAATGGCCGACTCGCGACTGTCCGTAGGCGCCAGGCCGCTTTGCTGGATCTCAGTTTCCTGCGTGCTCCGCCAATTGTCGTTGGTCGTGACTGCGCCGGTGCTGTCATGCAGTTCGAGAACAGGATCCTGCAACGGATTGGCGATGTTATTGGCAGAGAGAGAGGGTCCGATCGCGCGGATCAAGACACGCTTTGAAGTTCCACCTTTCATGATGAACCCGCCGATGCCAACATCATTGGCGGAACCTACCAGCACACGCCCTGCAATATTGATCAGTTGAATCCCAGGCGGGCTGGCGCTGGGTGGCGCGGTCGGGACAGGAGCGGTCACGGCTGCTTCCGCGTTGATGTGGCCAAAGCCATCCAGAGCGGAGTAACCGCGCCCGATCCGGTTTGTTAGTCTTCCGGAAAATGGAAAAGTCTGCCCGCCAGCAGTTACGGTTCCGGAAAAGGTCATGCCCGGCCGCACATCGTTACCCTGAGGATCTTCTGGAATGAGGACTCCGTCGCCGAGAATATCGGCCGAGTAATCTCCCTTGCGAACCAAGGCCGTAACAGTCATGCCTTGAGGAACAGTGGCATCCTGCCACTGCGACCTGCCATTGTTGAAACGCAGGACCTTACCGGTGGTGAAGTTATTATTCGGGAAGCCCAGATTCAGCGTCCAGGTGTGTTGAGTAGGGTTGCTCGCATTCGGGTTAGATGGGAAAGGCGCGGGGTTGGTGCGAGTAGCTACTACGTCCGCCGGGGCCAGACCAACCGACCTATTCCCGAAAGCAAAGGAGGACGTAAAGACCATGCCTGGGGTGTAACGGTAATTGGATGAGTCAAGGAAGTCAGCCGGAGTAAATCCGTTGAAGTTACCGCCGGTCGGGTTGCCACCGGTCTGCGGCGTACCTTGAGGGTTAAAGCTCAAGCTCGTTAGCTGGCCGGGTCCGGTATAGGTGACCGACCAGGAATTCGGATCGTTCTGGCCAGTGCCCGTGTTACGACTGTTATCGCTGGTAACGTTAATGGAGATGCTTCCTCCGTTTGTTGTCTGGGCGTTGCCATTCACAGAGTAGGGATCCAGATCATGCGGGAACGCCGTGGTCTGGAAGATAGCTTTCACCTGAGCCGGCGTAAGCGAATGGGGTCCGCCATGGCCCTGCAGGACAAGAGCTGCGAGGCCGGCGCAATGCGGCGATGCGGCGCTGGTTCCATAGAAATTCGGGAAGTTGTCCGGGTCGTATGCCGAATCGCCGACCAGCGGGACACCCATGAATGGGATGACGCCGAGCGGGAAGAAGCTGGTGTTGACGCCGTCGGCGGCGGCAATGTCGGGTTTCAGCCGGACCTCGGGAGTGGCCAGCCGGTTATTGTTTTGATCGAAGAAGATCGTGACCGGTCCGGTGGAGCTGAAGTCTTCGGGGATATTCGGCTTGAAGGCCTCGTAAGCGGCCACGCTGTTAGCGCCCGTCGCGGCACTGTGGCCATAGGTGACCGGTGTAACATAAGAGCCGTACTCCGCAGGTCCGAGACCGGAGCCGCCATTGCCGAAGAAGACGTACCGGAATCGATCCGCGGCAGAAGATGGGTTAGTAGTATTAGAACGGCAGATCACGATCTGGGTCTGAGTGCCCGGGAAGCTGGGTGTGCCAATTTCAATCGGTCGGTTATTGGCAATGTTGTTCGAGGTAAAGGACTCTGAGGCAAGAAAGGCGCCGTTCGTATCGAAGAAGAGAACGTTGAAGTCCTGGGTGATTCTGGCCGTGCCTGTGGCGTTGTTGAGTTTGATGTGAAACGAGCCCTGGGTAGGCAGACCGGTCGTCGAGTTAGTGAACGGATGGACCGTGATCTTGTACTGCCCGCTTACCGGCGCGAAAAACGTTACCGTTTCATCAACCCCGGTGTCCTGATCGAGAATTACATGCCCATTCGGATCCGTGACGCGGACGATCGCATCGAAATCTTCCAGCGGCGTAGCAGGAGTCGCGTTCTCGCGGATGACATAGGCCTTGCCGGCCACGAGAGGGGGCGGGAGAAAATCCACTGACGAACCGCCGGCGCTCGTGCCGTCGCCTTGAAAGATCGGTGGTTCGATAATTGTCGGCGCGGATACATCGAATGGGTCGTTCCACTGGAAAACAAACGGCGTAGCGCTTCCGGTGTTGATGGTCTGCGCGACGTCGAGTCCATCCGGGTTGAAATTATGAAAGCCACCCGCATAAAGAGCGGGATCGACCCCGGTCAGGTCGATATTAGTCCCGACGAGAGCGGTATTGGCGGGGGCCTTCACGCCGGTCCCATTCGGAACCTGGCGAAAGAGAGAAGAATAGCCGTCCGTTCGCCAGTTATTCGCGGCGGATGAGGAGTAGGTGACGCCGAACGCAACCACGTCGTTTACGGCTTGCGCGATCACGCCATCGGAAAACATCGGCTCGCTCAGATAGGAAACGTCGTCGCAAACGCGATCTTCGATCCCGGCGCCGTATCGTAAACGATCTGGGCCATGCCGCGTCCTTCGTCAGTCGGGTCGGGCCCCAATGGGAGGTCCTCGAGAACAATCACGCTCGGCAATTCCCCGGCCGCAGTATCTGCCGCGGCGCGATCGGTTGTGGCAGCAGAGGCATCGAAGCTGTCCGACATGACACCGATCGAGATTCCAGTGCCGGGGAAATCCAGCGGGGCCGCGGCGTTGTAACCTTTGTTGATGCGGTTGACGCGGTGCTGGTTGACGCCTTGTGAAGTGGAAGGGCCCGCGTTCAAACGCGGCTTGAGCTGCAGAATTACCGAGCCAACGCCAGGCGTGTTCGCCATCGCGGGGACATCATCGATCGCAACAAAGCCTTCGATGATCCCATGGCCATTGTAGGTCGGCTCGATGTTCTTGACTTGCAGCAACGGGAACGCGCTTTGGAGCGACGCCTGCAAGGTAGCCAGCGGCACCCGACCATCCGGCATGATGTCGACAAGATATTTGCCCGTGATCTTGTCGCTCAATGCCATCTTTGCGTATGCGGCGGCCTGTTTTGTGGCGAAGCCATCGAAATTTCCAGGAACGCCCGCTTTGATGGCGAGATTGCTCTCGACCAGCTTGTCGAGACCGTTGCCAAGATTCTCAGGAACGGCTCGTTTCGCTAAGGCAGGGACCGTCAGGCAGATAGCGAACAGGAAGCAGACCCCCGCCTTGAAAAGGCGGCCGACGCGCGTGGAGTTTTGTGTGCTCATGGGATCCTTGCGAATCGAATGCGTCGCGGCGACCGGACCCGCCACGTTTAAACTTATGACAGAAATGTAATGGGGAAACCGGGTGGTTTTCAGAACCGAAAAGCCTTTTCGCCGCGATCTAGAATTGCCTAACCCCGCCTTCGCCTGGACGGGCCCAATCCACACACAATCCACGACGAATTATTTTCTTCATGATCAATCACCGCGCTTTCGCCGGAAAAATCTGCCCCTGTCTCCACCGTTTAATCATTCCCGGCCTCGCGATCGCGATCTGGATTTCACCGCTCCTCGCGGCGACCCCGCCCTCGGGGAACCTCGCGCCGACTGCCGGCGCAAAATTGGATTGGGACGGATTTCCGGCGACCTTGCCGGCTGGCGGCGTCGCGGGTGAAGCAGCCTGTATCGACGGAACGAATTGCGATGTCTTTACGATTCATGTGACGGGCGATAAGACGGCGTGGGCGGGGAAGTCGATCGTGATCAAGATCACCTTCCCACTCGGAGATGACGGCGATCTCTACATTCACAAGGATAAGGTCAACGGACCGGCGGTGGCCTCGGGGCAGAACGGGGGGCCGGCGGATGGCGATGGCGTCAGCGAAACCGCCTCCGTCAATCCGGCGACCAGCGGCGTCGGCGACTACGTGGTCCACGTGCTTTACTCGAGTTTTGTTCCAACTCACCAGTATCACGGAAATGCGACAGTTATTTTGGCGGGTTCAGTCAAGACGCGTCCCGCCACCTACGTGGATGGGGGAATCTCTTTCAGCCCTAATGTCGCGCTGAAATCGCCCGCGAACCTAACTGACGCGGAGCCGAGCAACCGCACCGATTTCCAGGGGAATTTTTACACCAGCGGCATCCGCGGATTCCCGGCCGGCATCGATCTTTGGTATTTCGATCTTCGACCCACGGTGAACGGATCGCCCAATCCAACCTACGACCCGAACATGCGGGTTCCAACCTATCGAGGGCAACCCGACGGATTCAGCCCCGCTACCGCAGCGGATCTCGGAGGTGACGGCGGCGGCGACGTTGATCTGGCGGTCGGCTTCAGCCTCGCGTCTGGACAAACCAATCCCACGCTGGCGTTCAGCAGCCTGATCGTGGCAAATCTTTCCACCGGAAATAGCTTCGATCTCGCGAAAAATTACAACCGAAACCCAGCCGGCAACCTTCCCGGCGGGCCCGCCGCCGATGACCGGCAATGGCACGAATTTCTCGGCAGCAGCACCGTTTACATGTTTTACCGGACGGCGGAGCCGGCGATTTCGCAGATCCAGCGTTCGGATGATGGCGGATTCTCCTACGGCCCGACGGCCACGGCAGGAGCCATTGGCCAGACTGGATGCGTGGACGTGCATCAAGCGACTGGCGTCGTTTACGGGTCCGGCGCGAGCGGGCTGGTCGCGGTAGGAATACCGTCGATCGCGGGTCAGGCGCCGACGACCGCTGATTACAAGACCTACCAGGCGGCCACCGATCCAAATGGTCTCGACCACAAATTCTTCGAAGTGAAAGTGGCCGATGACGGCACGCCCAAGGGCACGGTCTACGTCTGTTATTCGAACGATACCGACATCTTCATCAAACATTCCACGGATCAGGGAAAAACGTGGGCCGATCCGGCGAAGGTCAATGGCGGCGCCATCAACTCCAAGGTCAATATCTTCCCGTGGATGGAGACTGGTCCGCTGCCCGGATCGATCGGCGTGGTCTGGTACGGAACTTCGAGCCCGGTCAACAACGACGCCGCGGAATGGAAAGTTTATTATGCGCAGACTTTCAATGCGACCGCCTCTACCCCCACGTTCCGCGTCGCGGAGGTAACCGAAGCGGAGCATGTCATTCACGCGTCGAACATTTCCGAGAATGGCCTCGATCCGACGGGCACTGGCGTGAATCGAAACCTGTTGGATTATTTCCAGATGTCGTTCGATCCGCAGGGCGCCGCGGTCGTCTGTTACGCGGACGATCACAATGATTTTTACGGCAACATGTTTTGCTCGCGCCAAGTCAGCGGGCCAAGCATCAAGACAGGGTTCGCGCTTCCAGTTCCGGCCGAAGGTTCCGCGCTCAAACTCCCAGGTGCGACCACGACTGTGGTGGCGACCGATGCATTCCCGCCGCGTCAGCCTGGCATCAATGGGGAACAGGTCACGGATTTTTCGCAGGACGTAACGACCGCTGCATTGACGCGTCTGCACCAGAACGACGGCGTCGACATGTTGTCGGTAAGATATGACACATCGGGCACCGGCGCCTCGCTCGCGATCGGCGCTTCGATCCGCGTTTCCGATCTGAGCTCGATTCCACCGGCAGGCCAATGGCGCGCGAGTTTTGCGGTGAACTCGCCGCATTCCGTGATCAGCGCGGACGGCACCTATTCTTTCGGCGCTTCCGACCACGGTGACGGATTTTATTTGCAGGCCTCCACCAGCGCTTCGGGCGGCCAGACGTTCACTTACGGAAAGGCGGTGCGTCTGCCCAGCGGTAGCATCACCTACACCAGTCTCGGCACCGCAGATGCCGGTGCGTTCAATCAACAGGACAATACAATTTCGATCCAGGTGAGCGTGGCGAAACTCAACCCTGTTCTCACGGCCGCGGGCCACGCGACGATTGGCAACGGAACTATAGTGACGGGTTTGCGGGGTAGCTCTTCCAGTGCGGCGAGCGGCGCCGCTCGAGGTGATGACACGTTGGGCGGGACGCAGTTCGTCGTTCACGATTCAGCTTTTCCTGGCCCGGCGCCGACTCCGAGCCCCACGCCGCTGCCGGTGGTCGCCGTCGCTCCGGGTGCGACTCCGGTGCCGACACCTCCCGCGCGCGTCCTCGCCAATATCGCGACTCGCGTTTCTCTGACGACAACCGAACCGGTCGGCATTGCCGGATTCATCAAGCGGTTCGCGCCGCCAAAACGCGTGCTCATTCGCGGTGTCGGTCCCTCTATTAAAATAGGCGCGACGCCGTTGCCGGGAACATTGCAGGACCCGACGCTCGAGATTTATGACGGGCCGACGTTGATCGCAACCAACGACAATTGGCGCGGCGCGCAGCAGGCTGAAATCACCGCGACCGGACTGGCGCCAGTGAGCGACAAGGAGCCGGCGGTAATTGTGAACCTGACCGCAACCGGCAGCCGGAATAATTACACCGCCCAACTCCGCGGCGCGGGCGCGAATGGAGGCACCGGCCTGGGAGTCATAGAAGTGTACGATCTTGACGGCGATTCTTTTGCGGACCTGGGCAATGTCTCGACGCGCGCCCTCGTGCGAACGGGCGATGACGTGATGATCGGCGGATTGATCGTGCGCGATAATTCCTCGGCCAATCAACCGCAGAGCATTCTTTTGCGCGGGATCGGTCCTTCGTTGACCGGCGTCGTCTCAAATCCATTAGGGGATCCGCTGATCGATTTACGCGACGCGCAGGGCAATTCGATGGCGACGAACGATGACTGGGGCACCAGTCCCGATGCGGGGGCGCTCATCACGAGCGGGCTCGCGCCGACGCATCCAAAAGAATCGGCAATTCTCCGCAGCCTGGCTCCCGGCGGGTACACCATAATCTTGCAGGGCGCGACCGGCGGAAGTGGTGTGGCCATCGTTGAAGCTTTTAATCTTGGCAACCAATAGACTCGGGAATAGCGCAAAAGAAAACATCGGTCCGTAGATCAACCTCGAAGAAAGACCCCATGAAAAAATCCGCTTCAAATCAATCCGGCATCTTTATCCTGCGTGTAGTTTTAGTGTGCGGTCTGGTAACGCTTTCGGCGTTACTTGGATTTCTCGCCTTCGCGGCAGCTCCTCCATCGGGAACGATCGGACCCGCGGGGCCGTCGGTCCCCTGGGTCGGCACCGCGACCGGCCTGCCACCGACCGGCGGCGCGGAGGACGCATGCGAAGAAGGAACAAATTGCGATAGCTTTAAGCTCACCATCTCCGGCACGCCAGCGGATTGGGCCGCGGCCGTGAAGGTGGTGCACGTTCAGATTAGCTGGGCCTCGCCCTCAACGGACTACGATTTGTATGTGCACAAAGGCACGCTGGCCGGGCCGATTGTCGCAACCTCAGGCGCCGGCGGAACGACACAGGAGCAGGTAGACCTCGATCCGCGCCGCAGCAGCGTCGGCACCGGAGACTTCATTGTGCATGTGGTTTACTTCGCGGCGACGATGGCCGATCAATACACCGGTGTCGCAAGTCTGGCGGCAGCGGCGCCCCTTCCGGCCCCGGCGCCGGCCGCAACGGGGTTCGCACCGCGTTTCGAAAATTTTAACCCTCCCGCATTGGGGCCAAACACCCTGGGCCGAGGCGCAGGCGAACCTTCCATTGGCATTGGATTGCCGATCGTCGGCCATCCGGAAGGGCGCGCGATGTTTCAAGCGGATGTGCAAACGCTCCGCGTTACCTTTAACGGCGCTTGCGCCAAACCGCTCTGGGAAAACAAGCCCGCGCCGACGTCGCAAGAAGATTTCGATCCGATCCTGTTCACGGATTTTCAGACGGGCCGCACGATCGTGCATCTCCTGTCGTTCGCGGCGAATGTCATTGCCGGCGAATCGTCGTTCACGGATACAACGCCTCCGGACAACGACGGCGATGTCTGGCATCCGAGTAACGGGGCCGGCATTGCTTCGGGTGTGGACCATCAAACCGTCGGCGCCGGGCCTTATCACAGCCCGCTCATTGGCACGCCTGTGAATCCGCACGCGGTTTACTATTGCTCACAAGCTCTCGTCGATGCGAACTGTGCTCGCAGCGATAACGGAGGCGCCAGCTACGGCCCGTCGGTTATTGCTTACAGAACTGAATGCGGCGGCCTGCACGGCCACGTAAAAGTCGCTCCAGACGGAACGGTTTACCTGCCTAATAGAGGGTGCGGCACTTCTCAGGCGGTCGTGGTTTCTGAGGATAACGGGCTGACGTGGGAAGTTCGCAAGCTGCTCGGGAGTGCTCAGGGTGGGAGCGACCCATCGGTCGGAATCGGCAGCAGCGGCAGGGTCTACTTTGGCTATGCCGATGGCGATACGAACGCTGCCATCAGCATGTCGAACGACAACGGCAAAACCTGGACCAACCCGCTTGACGTCGGCGCATCTTTTGGAATCAACAACGTCGTTTTCCCGGCCGTCGTGGCCGGCGACAACAACCGGGCGGCATTCGCTTTTCTCGGTACGCCCACCGCCGGCGGGTTAACCGGACCGAGGTTCACAGGCATCTGGCATCTCTATGTCGCGACGACTTATGATGGCGGCGCTACCTGGTCCACGGTGGACGCGACGCCTAACGACCCCGTGCAGCGCGGCTGCATTTGGCTGGGCGGCGGCGCGAATATCTGCCGAAACCTTTTGGATTTCATGGATGTGCAAATGGACCACGAAGGCCGGATCCTCGTCGGATACGCGGATGGCTGCGCAGGCGGGGAATGCGTCCTGGCACCGTCGAGCGCGACCGGAAATTCTTACACTGCCTTGGCGGCGATTGCGCGGCAAAGCGGCGGGCGCAGATTGATGAGCGCGTTTGACCCTCCGGCGACGGCAACTGCGCCAGGCACTCCAACGTTGAACGCGAAACGCAACGGCGGTCTTGTCCGCCTGTCGTGGTCCGAAGCCGACACCGGTGGAACGGCGATAACGAATTACCAAATTCTTCGCTCCACCACCACGAACACGGAAACGTTGTTGGCCACGGTGCCCGGCACGCAATTGCGCTATGACGACGGGACTGCCACAGACCCGGCGCTAACTTACTTCTACAAAGTGGTGGCCGTGAACGCGCAAGGTTCTTCATGCGGCAACAACGAGGTCTCAGCGAGATATGTGGGCGATTCGTATGCGGCCACTGGTTTCATCGTCGCGACCGATCCCACGGCAGAGGTCGGCCCTCCGGCGGCGAACCCCGACTTGGATATCCAATCGCTTGCCATCTCGGAACCGGGGACTGGCCCGAATGCAGGGAAGCTGGTTTTTCAGCTCAAGATGACGAGCCTCGCCACCATCCCGCCCAGCCGACGCTGGAGGATCATTTGGAATTCTCCGTCTTCGGCGGGCGGTCAGTATTACCTCGGCATGACCTCGGATAATACGGGCGCGATTTCATTCGAATACGGGACGGTTGCGACGCCAGTGGTCGGATTGGTCCTGGGCGATCCACAAACCACCGCGGTCGGGACCCCCGATGCGGCCAGCTTTACTCCAGCCGGTCTGATCACGATCGCCATTTCGCGGAACAAAATTGGCAACCCGCAAACGGGCGATCTGCTCGGCGGAATTTCCGTCCGGACTTACGCTGATACCACGAACAAGGTGCGCTCGACGAATGCGATCGACACGACCTCGAATGCCAGTGCGAACGACGATACGGCGAATGCGGCCACCTATGCGATAGCAGGTCCGCGGTCCGCCCTGCTGCAAAACATCTCCACGCGCGCGCAGGTCGGCGCGGCCGAGAAGGTGTTGATCGGCGGTTTCATTATTACCGGCACCGAATCGAAAAGGGTGATTGTGCGTGGCCGCGGGCCGTCGCTTGTCGGTGTGCCTGGCATCACCGATCCGCTGCACGATCCGATCATCGAGCTTTATAACAGCACGCCCGGCACTCCGCCCATCGCCACCAATGATGACTGGCAAAATCCACCCTCCAACGGGACCGATGTCTCGAACACAGGGCTCGCGCCCGCCCATCCTTTCGAGTCGGCGATCGTCCGCACGCTAGGTCCGGGTAATTACACCGTCATCCTGCGCGACAAGGATACGAGCGCGGCGAGGCTGGGCCTCGTCGAGGTGTTCGATGTTGGGCCGGCGTCTAATTCACAGTTGGGAAATTTGAGTTCGCGCGGGTTCGTCGGAACCGGAGATAACGTCCTGATCGGCGGTGTAATCGTGGGACCTGCGAATACAGGCAACGCTAATCTTCTGGTCCGCTCCCTCGGACCATCGCTCGGTGCATTTGGAGTGGCCGGGACCCTGCCCGATCCTACGTTAAGAATCGTAAACCAGAGTGGAACAATTCTCGGCTCCAATGATGATTGGGGCGCTAATGCAGCCGCGATTGCCGCGCAGGCGCCGAACCTCGCTCCATCGAGACCTGAGGAATCGGCGCTGATTATCTCGCTGGCTCCGGGACAGTACACCGCAATCGTGGAGGGTAAGAACGCCACCGGCGTCGCCACCGTTGAAGTTTATGCCCTGACCGGGCCTTGATTTCGCCTCCCGGACTAACGCAAGGAAAGATCCGAATGAAAAAACCAATCCTGTTCACGCTGGGCTGCACCTTCGTGTTCTTGACGTCGGCTTTCGCCGCAAACCCAGCTCAGGGGACGCTGAACCCTGGAAGCACCGCGCCGCTATCGTGGAATGGCGACGCCGTCGGCGTGCCCTCTGGCACGGGAGAGTCCGCGTGTCAGGACGGTTTCAACTGCGACGTGTTCACGGTTCACCTGACTGGCAACGCGTCCGATTACGCCGGCAAACAGCTTGTCGTCAAAATCACCTTCAGCATGCTGAGTGATTACGACATGTATGTGCACAAGGACACGGTAACGGGAAAGGTGGTTTTCCCCGCGGAAAATGGAGGGGTACCCGGTACCAGCGAACAGGTAGTGATTAACCCCGCCACCTCGGGTGCCGGTGATTATGTCGTGCACGTCGTCTATTCCACTGTCGTGCCGGCAGATCAATACAAGGGGACGGCCACCATAACGAGTGCGACCTCCCCGTCGGCTTCTCCCACGCCGATCCGCACCGCCACTTATATTAGTGGCGGGATCACCTTCGGTAATAGTGTGCCCCTCAAAGCGCCGACCACGCTACGAGACGGAGAGCCGAGCAACCGGACCGATTTTGCCGGCAATGCTTACGTCGGCGCCATCCGCGGTTTCCCCGCCGGGGTTGATATCTGGCGCTTCGATTTGAATCCGACCAATTCCTCTTTCGATCCGAATATGCGGGTCCCGATTTATCGCGGGCAACCCGATGCCTTCAGCCCCGCGGGCAGCGAGGTCGAACTCGGGGGTGACGGCGGAGGCGACATCGATCTCGCGGTTCCATTCAGTTTGCCGGGAGGACAAGCATTTCCCACCCTGGCTTTCAGCAGTTTGATCGCGGCGAATATCTCCACAGGTACTTCAATCGACCGCGGAATTTCCTTCCAAAAGAATCCTGCCGGCAATGGCACCGGGGGTATCATCGTGGACGACCGCGAGTGGGAAGAATTTCTCGGCAACATCACGGTCTACATGTGGTACCGAACGCTCGAGCCAGCAGTGACCCAGGTTCAACGCTCGGATGACGGCGGGAAAACTTTTGGACCCGCCGTGACAGCCGGAACCACCACGCAGGTCGGTCCGATCGATGTTCACCAGGCTACCGGTGTGGTGTACGCCGGGACCAGTCAGGGCACAGTGGCGGTGGGCATTCCGGCTGGCCCGGGGTTGCCGCCCGCGACCTACACGGTGCAGCAAGCGGCAACCGACCCGAACGGCGTCGCGCATTTGTTCTTCGTCACGAAAGTGGCGGATGACGGAACCCCCAACGGAACCGTTTATGTCTGCTATTCAAACGATCACGAGATCCTCCTCAAACATTCGACCAACCAGGGCGCAACCTGGAGCATCCCGGTCCGCGTGAATAGTAACGGCAACGCCGGTTCGAACGTTTTCCCGTGGATGGAGACGGGGCCGACTCCGGGATCGGTCGGGATAGTTTGGTACGGAGCGCCCGGGGGCAATGACGACAATGCGGAGTGGAAAGTTTACTACGCGCAGTCCTTCAATGCGACATCCGCTACCCCAACGTTCCGCATCGCCGAAGTTACGGAACCCGAGCATATCATTCATGCCGCGAATATTTCCGAAGGCGGACTGACGGGCGCGAACAATCGAAACCTGATCGATTACTTCCAGGTTTCATTCGATCCGCAAGGCGCCGCCGTGATTGCCTATACTGACGATCATAACGATTACGACGGACATACTTACGTCGCGCGCCAGGTTGGCGGTCCCAGCATCAAGGGCGGAAATTTGCCGCCGGTCACCGAAGGGACGGCCCTCGTCATTCCGCCGGGGACTTCCAGTATCGATTCGAGCGAAGTACTGCCGCCGCGAGTGCCGGGATTGAATGGCGAGCAGGTAACCGATTACGCGCAGGACTTGCAAGAGGGTAACATTCCGCGCATTCACCAGCCGGATGCGTCGGATGTTTTGGCGGTGCGTTACGATACATCGGGCACCGGCGCCAGTCTCGCCATCGCCGGTGCGATGCAAGTCTCCAGTCTAAGCACCATCCCAGGGCAGACGACGTGGCAGATGAGTTTCTGCGTAAACGCGCCGCACAACGTCCTGAGCCCGACCGGCACTTACTCGTTCGCCGCGTCCGATCACGCCGATCAATTCTTCCTCGAGGCGGACACGGATGTGAATGGTGGGATGACCTACAGCTATGGGACGGTCGTGCGCGCCAATGACGGCAAACTGATTTACACGATTGTCGGTGCCGCCGACGCCGGCGCCTTCAACCTTTCCGACAACACGGTTTCCGTGCAGGTGAGCGTGGCGAAATTAAACGCGGTGTTGTCGGCAGCCAAGCATCCGCTCATCGCGAACGGCACGGTCATTGCCGGATTGCGCGCCCGCTCTTACACGATCGAGGTCGTTCCTCCGGTGAGCGGACAAGGTTCACGGCAGGGACGCCGCGATATCGCGCGTGGCGGCACACAATTTATCGTGCACGATTCCGCTTTCGCCGCTCCGGCAGCGAGCCCGGAGCCCACACCGTATCCGCCGCCATTCGTGGCGCCGGGCGCAACGCCGGTTCCAACACCGCCGCGCCGTCGGCTGGCGAACATTGCCACCCGGGTCGACGTCCAAGGCGGCCAGAGCGACGGCAACGCTGGCTTCATCAAGCGGTTTGCGCCCGCCAAGAAAGTTTTGATCCGGGCCCTCGGCCCGTCGATCAGCATCAACGGCCAGCCACTGGCTGGGACGTTGCAGGACCCGGTGCTGACGGTGTTCGATTCCAGCGGGCAAATCGCGACCAACGATAACTGGCGGACTGGGACGCAGCAGGCAGAGATCACCGCAAGCGGCCTGGCGCCGATCAATAATAACGAAGCAGCCGTGATCGTAAATCTCACGGGAGCTGCGGCCCGCACTAATTACACCGCAATTATCAGCGGCAAGAGCGGGGCGACCGGGATTGGGTTGATCGAAGTTTACGATCTCGACGCGGAGTCGTTCGCCGATCTCGGGAACCTCTCCACCCGCGGGCTGGTCGGCGCTGGAAGCAGCGTCCTCATTGGCGGCTTGATCGTGCGCGACGATTCGTTCACAAACCAGCCGCAGAATATTTTGCTGCGCGGCATCGGACCGTCGCTGAGTACGGGCGGAGTCGCGAATCCGCTGCAGGATCCGTCCATCACCCTCTTCAACGGCCAGGGTACTCCCATCACTTCCAATGATGATTGGGGATCGAGCCCGGATGCAGGTGCATTGACCCTCAGCGGTCTTGCCCCGACGCATCCAAAAGAATCGGCCATTCTTCGGACCCTCGCCCCGGGTCAATACACCGTGATATTGCAGCCGGCGACCGGCAGCGGCGGCATCGGCAGCGTCGAGATTTACAATTTGGGCAATCAATAAATCCGCGGCGCCGCGCGAGCCATTTGTCATCTCGCGCGGCGCGGCCTATCGTCGCGGCATGGCCGAAACCGACCAGGTTCTTGACGACATGCAGGAAAACGACGACGCAAGCGGCGGGGTCGCGTTTGTCCTTTCCCATCGTCCGCTCGTCACGACGCAAGAGCGCGCTTTGTCCTCAGGCGGCACGGCCCGCGATTACGAAAATCTCGGAGAACTTCCGCGCTCCTACGGCCAGCCGCTTCTTGTCGCCATCGCCCGCGATCCGCACACGCTTTTCGTTTATTGGGATCTCGATTGGCCGGCAATTTTTGGAGATCGGCCGCCGTCGGATCGCAAAGTTCATTTGCGCATCCAGTCGTCTGACGGAACCGAAGAGACACGAGCCGCCGTCGAGCCCTTCGCCGGAAGTCATTGCATCGCGGTCTCAAGTGCGCGTGCTTCCTACCAGGTCGAGCTCGGTTATCACGAGCCGGCCGGCATCTGGAATTCCGTTGCAACTTCCGTTCCTGTGCTGACGCCGCCCGACGACGTCTCCGACAGCGGCCCCATCGATGTCGCGACTGTGCCGTTTCATTTGAGTTTCCAGCGCATCGTCGATGCCTTTCGCGGTTCCCAATACGACGGCGACGCGCTGGTGGAAATTCT
>JBEEHU010000081.1:0-3501 GCA_041167565.1 Verrucomicrobiota bacterium
AGCTCGCGCTCCCCGCGGTCGGTTTCGCCGAAGTCAGTTACACCACCGCCTACGAATCGCCGACCGGCGAATACACGATCAACGTCTACCTGGTGAAGAACAACAAGCGCTCGACGCTGCTCGGCTCGACCACGGTAAACGTGAAGGAGTTTTTGCCCGATCGCATGAAGATCGAGACGCGGCTCTCGAAAACTTCTGCGCACGGCTGGGTCGATCCCACCGACATGAAGGCTTCGATCGCGCTCGCGAACCTTTACGGGACGCCCGCGTCGGACCGGCGGGTTAAGAGCCGGGTCGAGCTTTCGCCGACGAGCTTTTCGTTTTCGGAAATTCCCGACTACAGCTTTTACGACTCGCTCCTCGACGAGAAAAAGGAGCGACAGCATGAAACCGTGGATCTTGGCGAGCAAAACACGAACGCCGAAGGAGCCGCCCAGTTCGATCTCCAGCTCGACCGCTTTGCCAATGCCACCTATCAGATGCAATTCTTCGCCGAAGCGTTCGAAGGCGAAGGCGGCCGCAGTATCACCGGCCAGGCTTCGGTCCTCGTCTCGGCGCTGCCTTACGTGGTCGGTTACAAGAGCGACGGCAACTTGAGTTACATCAACGCGAACACGCCGCGCGCGGTCGATTTGCTCGCGGTCGATCCGCAACTCAAACACATCCCGCTGGAGCATATCACCGTCGATGTGATCGCGGAGGAACACGTTTCGGTCGTGGCGAAAAAAGAGAACGGCAGCTACGGATATGAGTCGGTCTTGAAGGAGCGGATCGCGAAGGCGGAGAAGATCGCGATTAGTCCGGACGGCCTTCGCTATCAGCTCCCGACGAGCGAGCCGGGCGACTACATCGTCGAACTACGCGATGACGGCGGGCGCAAGCTCAGCCGGATTCGTTTCTCGGTTGTCGGCAGCGGGATCGTGAAGCGGGCGCTCGACAAGAACGCCGAGCTGCAAGTGAAGCTCGCGCGCAAGCAATACAATAGCGGCGAGGAAATCGAGATCAGCATCACCGCCCCGTACGCCGGCAGCGGCCTGATCACGATCGAGCGCGACAAAGTCTATGCCCTCCAGTGGTTCAAAACCGACGCGGCCAGCAGCGTCCAGCGAATCAAAGTGCCCGATAGTTTCGAAGGCAGCGGCTACATCAACGTCGCGCTCATTCGCGCGCTCGATTCGAAGGAAGTTTTCACGAGCCCGCTCAGCTACGGGGTGGTGCCGTTCACCGCGAATATCGAGAAGCGGCGCTTGAAGGTCGATCTGCAAACGGCCGCAATCGCGAAACCGGGCGAGCCGTTTCACATCAGTTACAAAACCGACCGGCCGTCACGGATCGCTGTGTTTGCGGTCGATCAAGGCATCCTGCAGGTGAGCGATTACAAGTTGCCGGACCCGCTCGGATTTTTCTTCCGCAAATGCGCGCTCGGAGTCGAGACCGGGCAGATCATGGACTTGATCATGCCGGAGTTTTCGATCCTGCGTTCGATGTCCGCTTTCGGCGGCGATGGCGACAATCCCAAGCAGTTGAATCCCTTCAAGCGGGTGACGGAAAAGCCGGTGGTTTACTGGTCCGGAATCGTGGACGCCGACATGACGACGCGGGAAGTCGTTTACAACGTGCCGGATTATTTCAGCGGCACGCTTACCGTCATGGCGGTTGCGGTGGCGGATGAGGCGACGGGCGCGGCGCAAAAGAATGCGTTGATTCGCGGACCGTTTGTCATTACGCCGAGCGTGCCGGTTCTGGCCGCGCCTGGAGACGATTTCGAGGTGGGCGTGACGGTCGCGAACAACGTCGAAGGCTCCGGCGAAAACGCGGAGGTGCAGATCCGCGCCGAAAGTTCGGAGCATGTCCAGATCGTGAAGACGCCGTCGCAAACGTTGAAGATTGCCGAGGGCCGCGAACAAACCACCTCCTTCTCCGTCCACGTAAACGACAAGCTCGGCTCCGGCACGATTACGTTCATCGCCACAGCTGGCGGAAAAGAAACGCGTCTGCGTTCAACCATCAGCGTCCGGCCGCCGGCGACGTTCATGACCCAGGTGCGCAGCGGCAATTTCACTAAAACGAGCGTGGACCTCGCGAAGACGCGCGACATGTATCCGGAGTTCCGCAAACTGATTGCGTCTGTCTCGGCCTTGCCGCTTGGGCTCGCGCACGGACTCGACGTTTATCTGAAGGAGTTTCCGCATGGTTGCAGTGAGCAAATCGCGAGCGGCGCCTTTTGCCGCCTAGTTCTCGCGAACGAAGCCGATTTCGGATTGGACCGGAAAGAGGTGAACGCGCAGCTCGAAAACGTCTTTGGCGTTCTGCGTCGCCGGCAAAATGATCAGGGCGCCTTTGGTTATTGGGGGCCGGAGAAGGGCGCGGGGATCGACTTCATGTCGGTCTATGCCATGCACTTTCTCATCGAAGCGAAGGCGGCTGGGTTCGCGCCTCCGCCGGAGATGTTCGCGAGTGGTCAGCGGAATCTGCAAGCCATGGTCGCCAAGGAACCGTCGAGCCTGGATGAGGCGCGTACGATTGCCTACGCCATCTATTTGCTCAGTCGCGAAGGAGTGGTGACCACGAATTACATCCTGAATCTGCGCGATTATCTCGATAAGAATTTCGAGAAGACCTGGCCTACCGATCTCACCGGCGTCTATCTCGCCGGGGCGCTCCACATCCTGAAAAAAGAGGACGAGGCCGGGAAACTGATCGCGCGTTACAAAATCGGGCAGCACGATCCGAAGGAAATCACCGATTTCTACCAACCGCTGGGCGCGGACGCTCAATACATCGCGGTCCTGGCGCGCGAGTTTCCAGCGCGCTTGAAGAAACTTTCCGGCGCGGAATTTGAAAGCATCCTCAAGCCGGTGAGCGAGGGCACGTTCAACACGCTCTCGGCCGCCTACGCCGTGCTCGCGCTGAAATCGTATTCGCAGATGGTTGCTCAGAATCCGCCGGAGCTCTCGATTGATGAAATCGACAAGGCGAAAAAAGAAAAGCGGCTGACGCCCGGAAAGAAAATGCTGCAGCGAGTAAACTTTTCGGGCGATGCCGGCGGCGTGCGTTTCCGCAGCGCGACCGCCCTGAATCCGCCCGGCGCGTTCTACCAGGTGATCGAGGCGGGATTCGATCGCCAGCTTTCGAACAAAACAATTAGCGACGGCCTCGAGATTTATCGGGAGCTCTTGGATAAAAATGGCAAGCCGGTCACGAACACGCAACTCGGCGACATGGTGACGGTGCGACTGCGCGTCCGCAGTCTCCGGAAAGAATCAATCACGAACGTGGCGGTGATTGATCTTCTTCCGGGCGGTTTCGAAATCGTCGGGACGTCTTTGTCGCCCGGAATCTCAACGATCAACGGCGTGGATTACGTCGAGGTCCGCGAAGATCGCGCGGTCTTCTACGCGACGATCCCGGAACAGACGCTCGAGATCACCTATCAAATCAAGTCGTGCAATCGAGGAAACTTCGTGGTGCCGCCGGTCTTCGCGGAATCGATGTACGACC